>JADHNP010000044.1 GCA_016779445.1 Luminiphilus sp.
AGCAGTAGTCAGGACATGATAGGGCGCCTGCTCGCCGCAGGCGTCGATGTATTCCGCTTGAACTTCAGTCATGGCGCACAAGCAGATCATGCCCAAGTTGCGCGCTTTATCCGTAAGCAAGCTGGTCACCATGGGCGATACGTTGGCATTCTGGCTGACCTCCAAGGACCTAAGATCCGCGTAGGTGGATTTACCCAGGGAGGGGTTGTACTTCAGGCGGGTGATCCCTTCCAACTCAGCCTCGACATTGCAGCCGAAGCAGGCGATCACCGCGGTGTGAGTGTCGAATATGAAGCGCTTCCGGCAAGCGTTAAAGCAGGCGACATCCTGCTGCTGGACGACGGAAAGCTGCGCTTGCGGGTTGACGACGTTTCAGATCAATCCGTAGATTGCACCGTACTCATTGGCGGACGGCTGAGTTCACGAAAAGGCGTTAACAAGCTTGGTGGCGGGCTGGCAGCCCCGGCACTCACAGAAAAAGATCTCGACGACATTGCTGCTATGCCGCAGATTGAGCCCGATTTCGTTGCCGTGTCTTTTGTGTCGAGCGCAAAAGATATTGAGGAGGCGAGAAGGTTACTGGCGGATCAAGGGCTGCACCCTGCAATTGTCGCAAAAATCGAGCGTGCCGAAGTGGTTGCCGATACGGAGTTGCTCAATAGCATCATTGATGCGAGTGACGGGGTCATGGTGGCTCGTGGCGACCTGGGTGTAGAGGTAGGCGATGCGCAGCTGATCGGTATTCAGAAGAACCTGATCTCTACAACGCGCAAACGCGATCGTATGGTGATCACAGCGACCCAAATGATGGAATCAATGATCAGCAATTCGATGCCTACACGCGCCGAAGTATTCGACGTTGCCAACGCCGTACTAGATGGTACAGATGCGGTGATGCTGTCAGCAGAGACGGCTGTCGGTGATTTTCCGGTCGAAGTCGTCACTGCTATGGCAGATGCTGCCATTGGCGCTGAACAACATCCGGTAGCAAGAACTTCCCGGTATCGACTGGATCGGGAGTTTTCGAGTGCACAGGAGACTATCGCCCTGTCTGCGATGTATGGCGCCAATCACTTCCCTGGCGTCAGAGGCATCGCCTGCCTCACCGAGAAGGGCACGACCCCGACCATGATGTCGCGGCTCTCTTCCGGACTGCCAATCTTCGCTTTGACACGGCGTGCAGACACCTTGCAACGGCTAGCGCTCTGCCGCGGGGTTGTACCGCTCTTTTTCGACTACACCGCATTCGCCCGTGAGGATCTCGAGGCACGAACCATTGAGTTTCTTGTCGACGGTGGATATCTGACGAGAGGAGATCACATGCTGATCACCATGGGCAGCACCCAAGCTGACGCGGGCAAGACGGATCTCATGAAAATTTTGCCGGTTAGATGAGCAAGGGCCCTAAAATTTAGGCCAATAGTGACCAAAATATTCACCTGCGCTGGTCTGTGAGAGTGCTACACTAGTAAGGCTGGGTGTCCAGCGCGCTTTATTTTGAGCCACTGTAGTCTTCGGTCTTCGGTTTTGTTCCCATCAAGCGCAACAGCCCATTAGGGTGAAATAATCGTAATTAAAGGTAGTGAAAAATGTCAACAGTAACGGGTACCGTGAAGTGGTTTAACGAGACAAAAGGCTATGGCTTCATAGCACAAGAGGATGGGCCGGATGTCTTTGTACACTTCAGCGCTATTCAAGGCGATGGCTTTAAAACCCTCACCGATGGACAAAAAGTAGAGTTTACCGTCACCGACGGTCAAAAAGGTCCTCAAGCGGAAAACGTTCATCCGCAGTAAGTTGTCCATACCATAGCAACGTATTCAGCAGGCTGCGCGCTCACCGAGGCGCGGTCAGTTGCGTAGCCACGTTGGGTATTGCGGCTTGCTAACACACGATTGGCGGTTACAAACACAGCGTGGCCCTTGCAGTTCAGGCGTTGTATATGAGGCAATATATTGCCACCCTCGGTAGTTGGGCGACGAACGGCTACTTGCCAAAACCACATTGAGCAACAGCTCTATGAATCATAAAGGGCCCGAACGGGCCCTTTTTTTGTCGCGTAAGATGAACGCTTGTTGCAGCGTCACGGGTTGGCCTCAAAAAATATCCTTCTCTAACTCTCTCTGCCGGTTTTCTTCACTGGCTATGTACTTGATCCACTGTTGCGAGTAGGTTTTGGAGCGCTTGTCTTTACCCGCCGCCCTAAAGGCACGTCGCGCTTTATCATATTCACCCAAGTTGAAGTAAGACATACCCAAGACAAGTCTTGCCTGATCGGGGCGCTTTACACCGCCTTTTTCCAAGCCTTTCTGAACCGAATCAGCCGCCTTGGAAAATTGGTCACCATCAAGATAGACGTTCCCCAAACGCACATATAACTCGCCTTCATCAGATTTCGCCGCAGCCTTTTCCATCATAGGGATCGATTTTTCCACCTCCCTTGCCTGCGCCCAGGCGCTGCCGGCCAACTCATAATTCTTAGCTTTGTCATCTACCAACTCGTCTTCGAAACCGCGCTGCATGACGGAACCGGCGAAGTAGGGCACTTCTGCGCTGAGGTATAGGTACGCCATCGTTACCAGCTCACTGGACCGGTCAAGGAACCCTTGTTCATATGCAGCCTCCATCAAAGCCAACTGGCTTTTCTCGTCTTTCAATTCGCCGTAGAGGTGCGAGGCCTGGACCCAGTACTGTTTTTTAGGGTAATAAATCAGAAGCGTGTTGAGTACGTCCAGCGCAGAAACGAAGTCGTCCTTATCAAAGTATAAAAACCGAGCCAAGTTATACCACTGCTCCTTGGGTAACTTGCCTGCCGTTTCATGCATAGAGATTGCGGTCTCCACGTTGTTTAGTGCTAAATCATACTTTTTGACCTGATAATAACCTTGTGCCAGCAAAACGTAGGCATCTGCGTTGGGCTGCTCATTCAAGTCAAACCACATAAGCAGCGCATCAATACCTTGCTGCCATTTCTCCTGCACAAAATACAACTGAGCGACTGTAAAGCGGGTATTGATCTCCATCGCCAGCGGGATATCGGGCTGCGCAATAACTTGTTGGTAATATCTGAGGGAGGCAACATAGTCCTCCTTCACATAGCTCAGAAAAGCGTGGAGATTGTACACGTTGGCCAATTCATAACTATTCAGCGCGCGCTTGCCATCTTCAGAGATCATGTCGTCGAGAATAGTCGCTGCGGCTACGTACTCTTTACCCTCGGCCAGCGTCTGCGCCTCCGCAAGACGCTCATATACTTTATTGCGAAGCGCAGGGGTACGGCGCGTTTCTCTCGTATCCTTTTTCGGCTTATCGTCTTGCGCAACTGCCTCAGAAAGCAAAAAACCGGGCTCAATGCGGTCCAGCACAATAGTCGATGACAACATCACAGCCGCTATCGCCGAAATTCGAAGCAAAGACATGCCTACCATCGCGCCTTTCATCTTAATTTTCCAGCTCGTAAGTGAACTTGTTCTGCACTCCCGCCACCTCGATCGGCTCACCATCGACCACTCGAGGTTTATATTTGAACTTGAGGGAGGCCTTGACAGAGGCTCGTTCGAAGATGCCGCTAGGCTGACAATCAACCGCGAAGGGGTCGCGAATCGAACCCGTTTTGGTCACGGTGTACTCAACAATACAATAGCCCGAAATGCCGCGAGTCTGCGCTCTGCGCGGATAGATTGGCGCCACTTTAACAATGGGAAGGTATTCTCCATCCCCGGAAGACATCCCCGAGGTGCTCAAATTAAGTTTGACCCCAGTAGTAGGCGCCATATTTGCCACGTTCATGTCGAGCTGCGAGTCAAACTGAATGGGCTCCAGATCCGGAGGTGGTTCCTCGGGGTCGTCTACCTTCTCGGGCTTCACTTCGTTTAAATTGGTTTCGATGGTTTTATCTGGCACCACAATATCGGCGATTTTGCGGGCCTTGACATCTTTTTGCTGAAAATCACGACTTACCAGAGTATGCATGATGAAAAATAGCGCAATGGCCACCGGTATGGCGAGCGCAGCACTGACCGCAATACGAGCTGAGCTACCCATAACTGTCAGGCCTCTTCATCCGTGGAAATACAGGGCGGTGCTGTCAAGATCGGTCGCACAGTGTCGATCAAGTCTTCTACTACGTAAGCCGGTGTTTCGCGATCCACCTGAACGACGAAGTTCGCTTGAGGCGCTTCTTTTTTAGCTGCCTCAGCGGTTCTCATCACACGGTCCATAGGCACTTTATTTTTGTTGTAGTAAATGTCCCCATTTGCGTCGACCGCAAAGATAATGGTTCCGCGCTCACAAGCCTCTTGTGTTGAAGCCTGTGGTTTAAACAACTCAACGCCCGGCTCTTTTACGAACGAGGAGGTGACAATAAAGAAAATCAGCATGATGAAAACGACGTCAAGCATCGGGGTCAGATCAATCTGATTCTCCTCTTGCGCCGTCGATGGCCTGGCCTGATTACGCATACTCATAACACCGCCCCTTAACGATCCGAGGCCCAGTTCACAGCGCCCACACCTGACTCGCGCGCTGCGTCAGCAACGTCAATAACGATTCCCGCCTCCGCGCCTTTTTCTACCTTTACTGTCACCGGAGCGTCCGGGTCTTCGGCGAGGAGACGCTGGATGTTTGCCCTAACCGCACGAATATCGACGCGGCGATTCTCCATCCATATTTGATTGTCTGAAGCGATCTCGACCACAATACTAGTGGAGTCTTCGGGATCATCCGGTTGATTGTCGTCGGGGCGATTCACCTCAACGCCTGCTTCCTTGATGAAGGACGCCACCACAATAAAAAAGATCAACATGATGAACACGACATCGAGCATTGGCGTTAAATCAATCTCCGCCCCGCCCTGATCCTGTTCTCTGGCTAGTTTTCGCATGAATTCCTCAACCTAGACGAAGGTCAATGATCCGAGGTCAATTGATCGGTCAAAAGCTGCTGCTCCCGCGTCGTGATTCGTTGCAGATAGGTATTCGCAAACAATCCCGACAACGCAGCCACCATGCCCGCCATCGTCGGGATAGTAGATCGCTCAACACCACCCGCCATAGACTTGGCGTCACCACCACCGGTCACTGCCATAACATTAAACACCTCGATCATACCTGTCACTGTGCCCAGCAAGCCCAGGAGAGGACAAAGCGCAACACAGGTGGCAATCACGCTCATGTTATCGTTAATCAGCTCACGGCTCTCCGATAAGAGGCGCTGCCGGATTTTCTTGGCGTTCCATGACTTTCTCTCTGGCCGCCCCTCCCAGTTGGAAATGACAGCCGCACGATCGCTTTTCCAAACGGAGGAGAAGTACCATATGCGCTCAAAGATCAGGGTCCACATAAAGAAGACGAGCGCGGCAATCAGCCACAGTACATTTCCTCCCTTCTCCATAAAGGCAAGAATGACCTCGAAGATACCCATCGACAGCTAGCCTCCCCGAAAAATCAGTTGTGGGCGCGCTCAGAGTGCTCCGCCACAATACCCGTGGCTTGCTCATGCAACACATGGATGATGCGCTGGGAGCGGCCATTAACAACCGTGTGGAGCAGGACTGTTGGAATCGCCACCAGCAGACCCAATACGGTTGTTACCAGAGCAGAAGAAATACCCCCTGCCATAGCCTTGGGGTCACCGGCTCCAAAAATGGTAATAGCCTGGAAGGTGATGATCATACCTGTCACTGTACCCAGAAGACCCATCAGCGGCGCTACTGCGGCGATGATCTTAAGCAAAGTGAGACCTTGCTCGAGCTTGGGGGTTTCGCTGAGCACCACCTCGGCCATTTTCAATTCCAGCGTTTCAAGATCCATATTGGGATTAGCTTCATGCACCTTCAACACACGACCCAAAGGATTGTCGTCACGGGCAGACCCTGTCTTAAGCTGAGCAGAGACCTTACCCCCGACAAGGGTCAGGGCCAATAACCGATAAATCGCGAGAATGAAGGCAAAAGCACCGACCGCTGTGATGGCGTAACCAACATAGCCACCTTGATGCCACCGCTCGGAGATTGTCGGGCTGTCGATAATAGCGGCAAGAAATGATCCCCCGGTCGGCCCGGTCGGATCGACGCCAAACTGGGAAAGGCCGGACTGCGCTGATGCCAAGCCCTGCGCCTGGGCGTTAAAGCCACCGCCGGGCTGACGCGGCAGTTCAGCCAGCTTATCAATGTTGAAGGAAAGATAATTGCCATCGGTGTCGATGATGTTAAAGGCCCCGATGCGGACGACTTCGCGTTCGTTCAGCTGGCCCGAGGGCGTCGCAACCTGAGCGGTGTAACGACTAATCTCACCTTGCTCGCGAATCTCACGGAGCAACTCAAACCAAACGCGTTCTATTTCAGCAATCTTCGGTAGTTGATCAGAACCCGTCATTTTGGCGATCAGCGTCTTCAGGAAACCCTCTCGATCGGGATATTCCGAACTGATCAGTGAAACCTCGATGTTGGACGCCAGGTCACCAGACGCCGCAGTTAAATGACCGAACAACTCGGATAAGGTGCCCAGACGTTCGCGTAATTGCTCCTGCTTAGCAGCAATCAGTAGCTCATTATCTTCAAACTGCTTCTCAAGCCTCGCCGAACGCCGCTCTTCGCGCGTGCGCTCGTCTTCAGCGCGCTTTAAGGCTGCCGCCTGATTGGCCTTATCCCGAGAAAAACGCGCTTCGCGCGCCTGACTTTCGGCGGACGCGCGGGCTTGGCCCTGCTTAACCAGCTGCAAAAGTTGGTCGAGATTTTCAGCAGCGATTTCCTGAGGGGTAGGCGGCGGTGGGGCCTCTGCTTCAGCTTCACCCTCCTGGCCTACACTCAAGGGAGCAAACAGTAGACTCGCCATGGCGAGCGCCGATACTTTTAGCAATTGAGAACGCATTTCAGTTTGCCTCCGGCGCAGATACAGGCATGTTTAACAGCTCGATCGTCGCCTGCTTCTTGGCGATGCGAACACCTTTTCTCACTGCAGCTGCGTAACCCCCTGCAGAGAGCTGTTCCCAGCTCTGAGTTTCTTTATTCCAAGCACCTGTCTCAGCGCCATCGGTGCTCTGGTATACCAGCGCTATTCGGCCAATGCGGAGGATATCAACCTCCCTATCTGTCCCATTCAACAAAATGGTGTCGCTGTATGATTCGATGCCTCGCCCGTACTGCAGCTCAATGGAGTAAAGCTCAAGCACCTGACGAAAAGCCTCAGCGGACGTAACGTCTGACCGTTCCATATTAGCGCGCACCGCTTCAATGTTACCCAGACGAGTATCTAGATCGAAAGGCATGTCGAAATTAATGAACTGGTCGAGACCATCCAGCATCCGCACGACTAAAGGTGGAATTTGTCGTTGAATTACCGACGCTTCTGAGATCGACTCGTCGATATCCCTGATTCGACGCTCTTGGTTGGCGATTTGACGCTCGAGCCGAGCGTTGTAAACCTTTAGGCCATCTACTTGCTTCGTCACCGTTTTATAGTCAGATAGCAGGCTGGCCGTTTCATCAGCCAATCGGTCTATTTTGGCTTGCGAGGCTTTAGCAGCGGTTGTGCGCTGCGCACCCACCTCAATAATCGGGTCGATAGACTGTGCGCCAGCAATAGTCGCACTGACGCCGAAACACAACGCCAATAGTGAGCTTTTCAGTCGAGTCGTAGTCATTGGATTGAAGCTTCCTCTCAAAGGCAAATACAGAATGAATCGGATTATCAGCCGATCCAAGCAGGATTCAGTGGCGTTATTATCCCTTTAATGGCCGCCATCGTCATTTGGGTGAGGGAATTTACCTGTTACGTTTCAGCAACGCAAATGGTTTGCAGTGTGTTTTGTGCGCGCGGGGCAGCGTCAAGGGGCCTCCAATTCTTCAATACTAAAGGCATGACTATTCCCTTCTACTGCCTCGTACCGGCTCAATGATACTTGCCGCCAGTCAGCAAACACCTCGAGATCAAACCGCACATCCCCGATTACCTCATCGTGAACCCGCGTCAAAATGACCTTATCAGCCCGGGAGAGCGCCAACCGATAGATTTCAGCGCCGCCCACCACCATCACTGCATCAGCGCCATCGATCAGCGCTTGCTCGAATGCTCGTTCTAGCGCCTCATTTAGCTCGTGGCAAGTTAACACACCCTCATGTGACCATTGGCGGTCGCGGGTAATCACAATATTGCGCCGCCCCGGCAGGGGGAAGCCAACGCTATCAAACGTCTTGCGCCCCATTATAATTGGATGACCCATCGTTGTGCGCTTAAAGTGCATCAGATCATCCGGCAATTCCCAGGGCAATGCGTTGCCCCTGCCAATCACACCGTTCTCTGCTGCGGCCAGCACCAGCACCACTGGCACATCATTATCGGATCGCTTGGCGCTCATCAGATTGCTACCGGCGCGGCAATGTGCGGTGCCGGGTCGTAACCCGACAATGCAAAGTCCTCATAGCGGTATCCATAAATCGACTCCGGGTGACCCAATACTTGCAACTGAGGAAGCGGCTGTGGAGACCGCTCAAGCTGAGTCGCCACTTGATCGTGGTGATTGCTGTAAAGATGCGCGTCTCCCAAAGTAATAATAACGTCCCCAACACCAAGGCGGCATTGCTGCGCCAGCATGTGAACCAGTAGCGCAACCGAAGCAATATTGAAGGGCAAACCAAGAAAGACATCACTGGAGCGGATGTAGAGCTGAGCAGACAATTGGCCCCCCGCAACATAGAACTGATAAAGCAGGTGACATGGAGGCAAAGCCATTTTACCGGCACGTACATTGTCTTGTGGACTGGCCGCTTCATCTGGAAGATATTCCACATTCCATGCGTGGAAAAGAATACGGCGGCTCTCAGGGCGGTGTTTTAAGCAGTCCACAACGTAGTCAATCTGATTGATGCTCGCCCCTTCTTTGGTCGGCCACGAATGCCACTGCGCACCGTATAGAGGGCCCAACTCTCCCTCATCAGTAGCCCATTCATCCCAAATGCTAACCCCGTTCTCCCTTAGCCAGCGAGTATTGGTGTCGCCACTGAGAAACCAGATCAGCTCGTTAACCACGCTCTTAAAATGAACCCGCTTGGTGGTCAGGATTGGGAAACCCTTATTCAAATTAAATCTGAGTTGCCGACCGAATACCGAGCGGGTTCCGGTACCTGTGCGATCACCGCGGTCAGTGCCACTTTCTAAAATATCGGTTAACAGGTCGAGATAAGCCTGCATAATGCCCTCATGGGTTTGGGGGCCGATAAGCCCGGTAAAATAACGCTGCACCGATTATCAACATCGGGATACACAAGATTTGTCCACGCGTGAGCCAGCCCAGCGCATCGAATCCAATGTGGGTATCGGGCTCTCTGAAGAATTCAGCCGCAAAACGCAGCGCTCCGTAGCCCATCAAGAACACGGCGGAAACCGCCCAGGTGGGGCGGTCGCGGCGACTGAACCACATCAGAATCGCGAATAACAGGCAGCCCTCAAGGGCAAATTGATAGAGCTGTGAGGGGTGTCGCGCAAGGGCAAGCGGATCCCTAGGAAACACCATGGCCCAGGAAATATCGCTGGCCCTTCCCCACAGCTCTTGCCCGATAAAATTACCCAGCCTCCCCAGCGCCAACCCCACGGGGGCGAGTGGTGCCACAAAATCCATGAGTCGGCCCCATTCGATACGTTGCTGCCGGGCAAACACTGCCATTGCGACCAACACACCGAGCAAACCACCGTGAAAGGCCATGCCGCCTTCCCAGAGCCTGAATAACCATAGCGGATCTGTGGAGAGTCGCTCAAAGCCATAAAAAAGCGCGTAACCCAGCCTGCCACCCAGCACGACGCCCACCGCCGCATAAAAAATGAGATCGTCTACCTGATCACGTAGTAGGGGTGAACGCGACTGCGTCTCGGCACGACGCCGTGCGAGCCACCACGCGAAGGCAAAACCCGCAATATAAGTGAGTCCATACCAGTGGATCTTGACCGGGCCCAGCGCAATGGCGACGGGATCAATATCAGGATAGGCCAACACTCAAACGGGCCCTCCGCGCCGAATAAAGCTTTCCAGGCCCCGCTCACTCAGCGCCGAACTTAGCGCTAGCGTGACTTCCTGCGCTGAACGAAGTGATAGTACATCGGTCATCAGTTGATCAAGGTCGTCCCTTGTAAACGCGCTGAGCACACGTTTGGTAACCAGTAGGCTTCCTGCATTCATAGATAGCTGATCGAACCCCATCGCCACCAACAACGGCACGGCAAGCGGATCGCCCGCCAACTCGCCACACAGACTGACAGATTTCTGCTGCCGATGTGCCGCACCAACAATGTGCGCCAGTGCAGCAAGCACCGCAGGGTGCAATGACTGGTAAAGCCCTGCCACTCTGGCATTGCCGCGATCTACCGCCAGTAAATATTGAGTGAGGTCATTAGAGCCCACCGAGAGGAAATCCGCCTCTTCTGCCAATGACTCCGCCAAATAAACCGCAGCCGGCACCTCTATCATGACACCAATCGGTGGATAAGCAGACGTGCAACCCTCGGTCAGAACCTCTTGATGACATCGCGAAATCAGCTCTTGTGCGGCACGCCACTCATCCATCGCGGTCACCATGGGCAGAAGAATACGCAGGTTGTTTAGCCCTTCGTTCGCTCTCAGCATGGCTCGAACCTGAGTCAAGAATATCTCAGGATGATCCAGCGTGACTCGGATGCCGCGCCAACCAAGGAAAGGATTCGATTCCTCAATGGGGAAATAGGGTAATGACTTGTCTCCCCCAATATCGAGCGTTCGCATCGTCACCGGTAGCGGATGGAAAGCTTCGAGCTGTTCGCGATAAAGCTGCCTCTGCTCCTCTTCGCTGGGAAAACGGTCTCGCAACAAAAAACTGACTTCTGTTCGGTAAAGGCCTACGCCCTCTGCGCCAAACTCCTGGGCCCGTTGTACATCAGCCGCCACACCCGTATTGACCCAAAGAGGAATCGCCTCACCGTCCAGCGTTGCAGCCGGCAGCTGAGCCAGAGGAGCAAGCTCGGCTGACAAAGCTTGATCCTCTGCCAACAAGGCCTCAAAACGGGCAAGTAGATCCGCATGAGGATTCACATAAATGCGGCCGTTATAGCCATCGACCACCAACGTCTGATCAGGCATTTGCCTCAGAGGCAAGTCCTCAACGCCTACCACAGCAGGTATACCCATTGCTCTGGCCAAGATGGCTGCATGGCTGTTGGAGCTGCCGCGCATGGAGACGATGCCCGCGAGTCGATCCCGGGGAATTTCACCCAGCGTCGACGCAGTCAATTCCTCCGCTACCAGAATGGTTTGGGCGGGATAATCAATCTGTTGTCGAGAGGCGTCCTGCAAATAACCCAGCACCCGAGTACCCAGATCACGCACATCAACGGCACGCTCTCGCAGATAAGAGTGCTCCATTCGCTCAAAATGCCGGATATGGCGCAGCATCACCTGACTGAGTGCGCCCTGCGCCCACTCACCGGACTTGATCAGTGAGGCGACTTCACCGCCGAGTGTCGAGTCATCGAGAATATTGAGGTAGACGCCAAACAACGCGTTGTCTTCAGGGCCTAATTCACTCTGGAGGTTTTCGGCTACCTGCTGAATGTCTGCACGCACAGCCGCCAATGCCTGGCGAAACGCGGCCAGTTCGGCATGACGACTCTCAGCCTCACGAGAAGGCACGGTTTGCAAATCAGCATGAGGGGATACCCAGGCCGCAACGCCAATCCCAATCCCCGAGCACGCCGCCACTCCAGACAGACGCGCGGCGCTGCTCGAGACGCTCTCCGGCTGCGCCTCAGGCGAAGAAGCTCGGCCGATGGCACCCGCCAACTCCGCATGCGCGATCAACCCCGCGAGCTGCGCAGACACCGTGACCAGAAAGGCCTCCTCTTCCTCAGAGAAGCGGCGTCGCTCACCTTGCTGCACCACCAAAACACCCAAGAGATCGCGCTGATGAACAATCGGCGCCCCGAGGAATGCGCTGAATAGTTCCTCTCCCAGATCCTCGACCAACTGAAATTGTGGATGCGCGCTGGCGTCCTCCAGGTTCAGAGGCTCCTCGCGAGTTGCCACCCAACCTACAAGGCCCTCATCAAAGCCAAGACCAAATTGCCCCACTTTGCCTAAGTTGAGGCCCTCGGTCGCACGAAACACTAACTTTTGACTTCGCTTGTCATGCAGATAAACCGTGCAGACATCTGTACTCATCGCCGCTCTCACCTGCGCGACTATCAATATTAAGGCCTCATCTAGTGAGTCCGCATCATTAACTGCCTGAGTCAGCCGGCGCAGCGTCTCGAGCATTATCGTCTCCGCCTGCGCTTTCTGGCGGTTTTTCGCGACGGCGACAAGCGCGCCGCCAGTTCTGTGAGAGCCTGCCGATAGACATCCTGTTTGAAATCAACCACCGCCGTCACTGGGTACCAAAAACTTACCCAACGCCAGTGATCAAACTCTGGAGCCTCATGAGCATCAAGTCGAATATCACTCTCTGGCGCGACTAAACGGAGTAAAAACCAAATTTGCTTCTGGCCTATACACACCGGCGCTTCATTCTTTCGAACATATCTCTTTGGCAAACGATAGCGCAACCAGCCCGAGGTCCGGCCCAAAATCGAGACTGTATCGGGTAACAACCCAACCTCCTCTTCCAGCTCCCGATACATCGCTTGCTCGGGGCTCTCGTCGCGATGCACACCACCCTGAGGAAACTGCCAGGAATCTCTGCCATTTATCCTGCGTCCCCACAGCACTTGATCCTCTTGATTACAGATTATGATCCCGACATTGGGCCTAAAACCCTCATTGTCGATCACGCGCTCTTTATCAGTTTGTGGATCCAAAACAGCACACCTTACCTATGGTGATTGAGTAACGCCTTATTTTGGCGCAAGCTCCCGTCCCGTATTCTTCCATACATCCCCGCCCGCGGCACTTTACTGGCGACCTTTTATTTAGGAAAAGCGATCTCACACCATGTCATTGGCAATATTCGATCTGGACAACACGCTGCTGGCGGGCGATTCCGACCACCGATGGGGGGAATTTCTCTGCGAGCAGAATTGGGCATCAGCCGACAATTACCGCACTCGAAATGACCAGTTCTATGCCGACTATCAAGCTGGATCTCTAGATATGGAGGCCTATTTGAGTTTTGTATTAGGGCCGTTACAGGGCAAGAGCCGACGCGAAGTTCAAGTGCTACAACAACAGTTTATCCAAGATTGCATAGAGCCGATGCTATTGGATAAGGCCTTTGAACTGATTGATCAACATCGCATCGCAGGCGATGTGCTCCTTTTAATGACCGCAACGCACGCCGTTGTGGCGGAACCCGTGGCTGCGCGTCTCGGGTTTGAGCATTGGCTGTGCAGTGGGGTAGGCATGGACCGCCAACACTACACCGGAAAACCAGAGGGATTACCCTGCTTTCAGCGGGGAAAGGTCGTGCACCTTGAGGCGTGGCGTGCACAATGGCGGGCATCTGAAGCATCGTCCCCAGATCTTGAGGAAACCTGGTTTTATTCCGATTCGCACAATGACCTGCCCCTACTCAGCACAGTGGATCATCCCGTTGCCGTAGACCCGGACCCCACGCTGCGGCTTCACGCTCAAGAAAGAGGCTGGACAATCCTCTCCCTGCGGGCATGAAAAGCGCGCGGTGCCTTACTCTAAAACGGTATGCAGCGCCCGATAAGCAGCCGCGCTCAACAACGTATCGAGCTGCCGGGGATCTTCAGGCATCAGTCTATAAAACCAGCCTTTGTGGTAGGGGTCCTCATTAATCTGCTCCGGCTCGTCGGCCAGCGCATCATTGATAGCCATAACCGTGCCGGCCACTGGGGCAAAAATATCCGACGCTGCTTTCACGGACTCAACAATCCCGGTTTGAGCGCCCACCAGAACTTCCGCACCTACTTTTGGCAACTCCACGTAGACCACATCTCCCAGCGCTTGCTGGGCATGATCAGTAATGCCGACCGTGATAGATCCATCACCCTCCTTTCGCGCCCACTCGTGGGTGTCGGCATAAAATAATTCCTCGGGGTGCAGACCCATAAAGTTCTCCTACGCACATGAAGCCTGATACGGCCGCCAGCGACAAACTCAGCTGATAGCCTGACGCATGAACCAGCGCTTAAGCCAGCCTTGCCGGTCCACCACGTTTAACCCCAGATTCCTGCCTAATACGGTCAATGGATTCAGGGTCCCGAAGCCACGCTTGAAGCCTTCCATTGCGGCCATCATCGCCAAGTTCTCGGTTTTCCGACGCCGTTGATAGCGCCGCAATGGCACCGAGCTCGAAAGGGCCAATCCACCGTCTCGTGCCGCGACCAGCTCTTGGGTCAGTACCGCAACGTCACTCAGCCCAAGGTTTATTCCCTGGCCAGCTAGCGGATGAATATTGTGGGCAGCATCGGCAACCAACGCAAAGCTCTCGTCGCAATATTCCAGCGCATGACGCTGCGATAGCGGAAAACTAGCCCGGGATCCTACCGCCTCAGAGACCGGGCCAGTAGGGCCTATCGCCCGATTGAGTGCGTCGACGAACGCCTCGTCTGACAAAGCCGCAATTTGACGATGTGCTGCATCGTCCAAGGACCAGACAATGGCGACTTTCAGCGGATCCGCCAATGGCAGCATGGCTAGGGGGCCGGACTCCAAAAACACTTGCCAACACGTCGCTGCATGCCCATGGGCCAATCCCACCGTGGCAACAATCGCAGTTTGCGCATAACTCCATTCTCGTGTCGGCATTCCCAGCAATTGCCGCGCTTTGGATTGGGCACCGTCCGCACCTATCGCCAAAGCTGTGTGAAACTCTCGCCCTGTCGAACAGGTTGCTAACCAGCCTGACCCGGCGGAAGACATTGTCTCTAGCGCATGACCCCAACATAGCTCGACACACGGCAAGGCTTGTGCGCACTGCAACAACGCCTTCAGTATCTCCCTGTTTTCAACGATATGACCAAGACTGGAAGCATCCGCCTCGCCGGCGTCGAAAACGATACTGCCACTGCCGCTGGCATCCCAAACTCGCATGCAATCATAGGGTGCTGCACGATGCGTTGAAGCGTCTCTCCAAACCCCAATCTCCGCGAGGAACGCGATAGAGGCCGGCGTTAAGGCACTGACCCGCAGATCCCAGTCTTGCAACTCTTTACCAGGCTTAGGCGCCTCAGGGCGGCTGGCCCCATCAATGACAAAAACGCGAAAACCCTGGCGCCCCAACGCGGTTGCAAGCGACAGGCCGGCGATACCCGCGCCGATGATCAGTACGTCAGCACTACCTGCCTGGTCGTGTTCATGCATGGCGATACCCCGTCCCTATGCGAGCAATGTGTGCCCGCGCACCGGGCAATAGATCGAGTAATGCCAGCGACGCATTGCGCGGACTATCGAGCAAAACACCCCGCGGATTAAAAAGGGTGGCCAGTAAATCCGTACTGCTCGCCAGAAACTGCTGCTCGGCCGCCACTTGAGTCAGATACCCTCGCAAACTGCTGATACGGGACAACGGCTGCCCGCTGGTAACGGCGGCAATGAGGGTTTTTGCGAGAAGATCCGCCTCTCTCAATGAGAGGTTTAATCCCTGGCCGGCGACCGGATGCAGCGTGTGAGCAGCGTTACCCACCAGTAAAAATCCGGCCCGCCATTGCTCAGAGGCCAGACTTCGCACCAGCGGCCATTGACTGCGCCTTCCCACGGCACTCACAGCACCCAAACGCCAACCAAAGGCCTCCTGAAGCCGACCACAAAACTGCTCATCGCTCAGGTCTATGAGCGCATCGACCTCGGTTTCTGAAACGGACCACACCACGTTATAGCGCTGCTCGTGTCGATGAGTCGAAGGCAGAGGCAGCACTGCCAGAGGCCCATGTTGAGTGAACCGCTCGAAGGCACACCCCGCTTGTCGTCCGGGAAAAACCGCGTTGAATACCAGCGCATGGGTGTGGGCAGGTCGCTCCTGAATGCTGATACCCAAGTCATCGAACCAATCGGGCGTAACCCCCGACGCCAATAAAATAAGATCCGCATCCAGCACCTCGGAATCCTCGGTCTCTAAGGCTGGCCGATCCTGATCAGTGCGCAGCGAAGTGCACCTCAACGGTGCGCGAATTTCCACACCCAACCCTTGCGCTCGCTCAAGCAGATAACGACCAAGATTATGGTTTTCCGCAACAAAACCCAGTGCCTCAGCATCCAAATCCCGTGACTGCATTAATGTGCTGCCAAAGTGGCCTCGATGGGACACGTGGATATCCTCAATCACACCACAATGGGGTGCCAAACTTGACCAAATATCCCAGTCCTTTAGCAATGCAACCGAATGTAAATTAAGCGCCGATGCGCGGGTATCGAGGGGATTGGGTGTGCCCGACTTAAATGCTTGTGCCTCAAGCAGCGTCACCTTAAGTGAAGCGCCGGAAAGCGCTTCTCCCGCGCGGGCAATGGCAACTGCGAAGGCGAGGCCTGCCAAGCCACCGCCGAGTATTAAGATGTGGGGGGTCGCAGTCACGCCGTACCGGCCATCAACGCTTCGATCTCTTCCGCGCGCTTCGGCACATCTTTGGTCAGCACATCACAGCCTGTATCAGTGACTACAACATCATCCTCAATTCGCACGCCTATCCCTCGCCACCGTTTCGCTACCCGGCTGTTGCCCGGTGCGATATAGATGCCCGGCTCAATAGTAAGCACCATGCCCGATTCCAACTGGCGCCAGCGCCCCGCGACACGGTATTCACCCACATCATGCACGTCGAGCCCTAACCAATGGCCAGCCCTATGCATGTAAAAGTCGCGATAGGCCTCTGCCTTGATGAGATCACGCTCATTGCCTTTGAGTAATCCGAGCTTAATCAAGCCTCTGGTAATCACCCTTACCGTTGCATCATGGGGCTGATTCCAGGTGTTACCTGGTTTTACCTTAGCGATGGCTGCGCGCTGAGCTTCGAGGACCAAGTCGTAAATGGCGCGCTGCTCAGCAGTGAACTGGCCGTTGACAGGAAAAGTGCGGGTGATGTCCGCCGCGTACCCCTGAAATTCACAGCCCGCGTCAATCAAAACAAGATCACCCGAGCGCAATCGCGCGTTGTTCTCGGTGTAGTGCAATATGCAGGCGTTAGCGCCCGAGCCGACAATGGAGCTGTAGGCGGGAAAACGCGCGCCATACTCGGCAAAAGTATGCTGAATCGACGCCTCAAGGTGGTATTCATAACGCCCAGGCTGGCACTCACGCATAGCACGGGCATGCGCCTCTGCACTGATTTCCCCTGCCCTGCGCATTACCCGAATTTCGGCTGCAGACTTGATTAACCTGTGCTCGTGCAACAAAAAAGCGAGATCTGTGAAATCGGCAGGCGGCGCAGCACCGGTTCTAACCAGCCGTCTGATCTGGTTGACCCAGCCCATGACCCGCTGATCAAAAACGTCGTCGTGACCCATTGAATAGTAAATGCGCTGCGTCCCCTCAATGAGGCCGGGCAGAATTTCATCAAGATCGTCCACTGGAAACGCGTCGTCCACACCAAGATAGGCGACCGCTCCTTCTGGGCCGATTCGATAACCGTTCCACAGCTCCATCTCA
>JADHNP010000045.1 GCA_016779445.1 Luminiphilus sp.
GAGGAAGACAAGCCCTTCTTCGTGTGGTTCAACTCCACGCGAATGCACTTTTGGACACACACCCCCGAAGAGGAGAAGGGGCTCTCGGGGCAGGGCTTCTATAACGACGCCATGGTGGGCCACGACAATCTGGTGGGGCGCCTGCTGGATCAGCTCGACGAGCTTGGTATCGCCGATAACACCATCGTCGTTTACAGCACCGACAACGGGCCCCACTTCAATACCTGGCCTGATGCCGCCATTACGCCTTTTAGAAGCGAGAAGAACACCAATTGGGAAGGCGGCTTCAGAGTGCCGGCTATGGTTCGCTGGCCGGGTAAAATTCCCTCGGGCACCATCTTGAACGATGTCATGTCTCACGAGGACTGGGTGCCCACCCTGATGTCCGCGGCAGGGCGCCCGACCGTAACGGAAGAATTAAAGGCCGGGGTGAACGTCAATGGCCGTGACTATCACAACCATTTGGACGGCTTCGATTTTTTGCCTTATCTAACGGGTGATTCAGGTCAGGGCCCTCGCAACACGTTTTATTACTGGAGCGATGACGGCTTACTCACAGCCATGCGAGTCGGTGACTGGAAGGTGGTTTTTGCCGAACAGCGAGCCAAGGAATTTGACGTATGGCGTGAACAGTTCGACACCCTGCGGATTCCCAAGGTGTTTCATTTGCGCCGAGATCCCTTTGAGCGCGCCGATGAGCACTCCAACACTTACAACGATTGGTGGGTGCGTACTGCGCTGCCGCGACTGACCATGGCCAGGGTCGAACTGACGGGCTTTTTGGAGACGTTGAAGGTGTACCCGCCGCGTCAGCGCCCGGCGAGCTTTACCATTGATCAACTGATGGAGGTTCTCTATCAAACCGACGCGCCGTAGACAAACAAGGCATCGTCAATCATTACCCTTATAAGAGGTTGCTACCTGTCGTGAAGTGCTTGTCACTTAAAGAAAATCGGCAGACTCCCTCGGGTGTGCAGGGTGCTTTCTCGTTAAGAAGACTTATCGCTATAGATAATTTGCTATGCGGCGCTGTAATTTTATAGGCTATTATCCCCGAAGCTTGAACATGGCTTGCGAAACAGATCCACCATGTTTCGAGCGGTATCTCTTGGGGTTAATCTGCCCCCTGGTCTGTACCACACTAGCGTCCAAGCCAGAGAGCCGAGCAGGGAGAGCCGGAAGGTAGAACGATCAACTGTGTGATTAAGTGGAATCTCATCAATTATTTTGGAAAATATTTGTTCGTAGAGATTTCTACATTTTTTCATTTCCGAGCGTGCGGGTTCGGAGTAGCGGTCGGGTAGCTCGCGGACGGTTACTTCGATAAATGTTCTGTGCTCAAAGATACCCTCCAAATGCGCGGCGCAGGCTGAATATAATTGGTCCCATGGGTCGTCTACTTCGCGCACAGCTGCGAGCACAATATCCGTCATGAGACTAAAGCCACTCGCGTAAATTTCTAGAAGGATCTCTTCTTTTGACTGAAAAAAGTAGTAAATGGAGCCAGGCTTCATGCCAGATTCTCTAGAAATACTTCGTATGCTGGTCTTTTCGTAACCTAATTCTCCAAAGAGTGACGCGGCGGCATTGAGGATCCTCTCTCGACCACTTACTTCGAGAACTATATTTTTCGTGTTCAAAAAGCTATGCCTCACCATTTAATTTGTGTGTCTGGCCGCTTTCTTGGCCGACGAAAAAAGCGTTAAAGCAGGCCTCGAGTAGATCCTGACAGCGCGCACTATGTCGCCAGCCGTATTGCTATATTTTTGTTCCCAAAATCGTTACTGCGACGGTAGCTTCCTCTATCCCATATAACCCGCCGCCGTTCTCAGCAATAGCGAGCCGCGCCCCCTCCACTTGCCTTTCGCGTGCTTCGCCACGCAGTTGGAGGGCGAGCTCGTGCAGCTGTGCTATCCCTGTAGCCCCAATAGGGTGCCCCCTAGATTGAAGGCCTCCAGAGGTGTTGACAGGTATCGGTCCACCGATTCCGCATGCTCCCGACTCTATGAGTTCTCCCCCACTACCAAAGGGCGTAAACATTAAGTTTTCGACCTGCTGAATTTCAGCGAAAGCAGTTGCGTCGTGAACCTCTGCGCAAGAAATGTCTTTGGGCTCCACTCCTGCCTCATTATAGGCGGCTTGGGCGACAAGGTGGCTGATATTCTTGTCAAATTCCATTGGTGTTCTATCAATGCCAGTTTTGATCTGAGAGGCTAAAATTTTGATGGGTCTGGGATTGGGTAGCTCCTTTAGCACGTCTTCAGAACAAATCAGTATAGCAGCTGCACCGTCGCTCACAGGTGCGCACATTGGTGAAGTAAAGGGCCAGATGATCTCTTGCGCTTTTAAAACATCTCCTACTGTCATCGGCTGCTGATATTGTGCATTCGGATTGAGGGCTGAGTGACAGTGGTTTTTTGCGGACGCTATAGCAATTTGTCTTTGTGTAGTGCCAAAAGCCGCCATATGCGCTTTAGCGAACGCTGCATACACGTCCATGAAAAATGATCTATCTTTTTGTTCAGAAGCTCCCACCGGCGGCTTAATGGCGCTGCCAAGCGATAACAGACGTGCCCTCCCAGCCTCCGTGTCGTGGACATCCCACGCCCCATCGAAGATGCCGAACATGAGCTCCTTGTTGGGCGAGACCATTTTGTCCACCCCCACGGCCAGCGCCAAGTCGGCGGATCCTGAGCGAATATGATTTATGGCGAGGTTCACCGCGGTTGCTCCTGAGGCGCAGGCATTCTCCACGTTGATTATGGGAATGCCCTCGAAGCCAAGAGGCCTGAGTGCAATTTGCCCCCTTATCATCGATTGGCCTTCAAGTTCTCCTTGCGTCGTGTTGGCAAAAAAAACAGCCGCAACTCTCTCTGGTGGCAATGAGCAGTCGGCAAGTGCTTGGTTGACAGCTGCCGCTGTCAATGACTTCACCGACTCGTGTCGGTGTTTTCCAAAGCGCGTCATACCAATACCGACTATGTAGGTGTTGATCATGAGAGGTGTTTTCCTGATTTACGATTCAATAATGGTGCTATCGACTAGCACAGCGCCTGAGCGATAATCCCTCAAACTCTGGTATTCTTCTGAGTTCCAGAAGTTTGTAAGTGCTTGAGTGTTTGCCCACTTAGTCAGCACCAGCGGCGTGGCAATTGCCTCACCCTCCAAGCTGCCCGCAGCTCGCCCCGCGGCCAGATATTCGCCACCGTATTGCTCCAGCAACGGTCTCGCTTTGGTCGCGTACTCAAGAAATTTCTCTCGATCAATGATCCTTAACGTAGTGAGATGATATGTAGGCATTAATGTCTACCTCATGCAGAGTATTCACCCATTAGTAGGCCTGCTCAAAAAGCTCTATGACTACCTCAGGAGAGGTCACAGGGCGCGGATTTGTTGCGACGATCAGATCCTGCAACGCGTCTTCGGCGAGGGCTCTAAAGTCTGACTTTTCCACACCAACATCTCTCAGCCGGTAAGGAAGCCCCAGGTCTTCAGTCAATCGTTGCACTGCGTCAGCAGCAGCATCTGCGGCCTGATTATCACTCATACGTGAGTTTTTCACTTCCAGTATCTGGGCTATCCATGCCAGGCGATCTAGGGCAAAGTTTTTATTGAAGCGCATAGTGTTGTGCATCATTACGCATGAGGTTATTCCATGCGGCACGTTACACCTAGCGCCTAATTGATGCCCTGTGCCATGACTTAAGCCGAGCGTCACATTAGCCAAGCCATTGACTGACAGCCAGGAAGCCAGCTGGCATTGCAGCCGCGCTCTGGTGTTTGACGGATCGGTTTTACATTCTCGCAAATACCTATTGAGCATTTGGAGAGCGTGACAGGCTAGGGCATCTGTGTAGGGGTGTGCGGTGGTTGAACATATCGCTTCTACACAATGGTCGACCGACCTCATCCCGCTAGACAGCCACAGCCACTCCGGCGTTTCTAAGGTTAAATTTGGATCGAGAAAAACGGCTGTTGCGGTCAGACACTTATCGATATAGAGGTCCTTAACTTTTCTTGCCTCATCTGTAACCCCAATAAAGTGAGTATATTCACCCGCTGAGAGTGTGGTTGGAATTGCTATTAATGGAAGGGCTTTGGAGCCATCCAGTGAGGGAACTTCTACCTTGTCCGGGTATTCAAACTTGATCTTGAGGTGGTCAAAATCCGTCTCAGACTCCACGTTTTCGGCAAGCCCCATTACTACTGCTTTAGCCGTATCATTGGGACTGCCACCACCAAAGCTTATTATTGCGTCGACGCCAGTTGCTCGGGCGATCTCCAGACACTTCACAACTGAGCTTCGAGGCACATGTTGCTGGGTTTCAAAAAAAACCTCGGCGATTCTGCCACCTGATGCTGACATGACTCTCTCGACCAAGTCAGTTTTGTTGCGGAGGGTGTTACCGGTAATCAAGAGAGCCTTCTCAGCGTCCATGCGTCCAAGCACTTCTTCGAGTTGCGCTATGCAGTTCTCCCCATAAAACACGTCATCCATTGGTAACAACGTAAATACCCCACCGAGTGATTTTGCCTCTGGTATGTTCATAGCATCTAGCCTCCAACGTTAACTGATAGCGATTCCACCATTCACAGTAATTCTTTGCCCGGTCATTTTTTTTGCTGCAGGGCTTGCCAGAAAAACTATGAGAGGCGAGATATCTTCTGGTGAAACTGGGCCTAACGTCGCCTTTTCGAGGGCACGTTTGAATAGTTTCTCGCTGAACTCGCCATCCATCATTCGGTTATAGGAATGCGTATTTATAACTATGGATGGCGTGAGCACGTGAACTCTCACCCCAAACCTCGCCGCCTCGAGGGCGAGAGTTCTGCTGAACATATCAATGGCAGCCATGAGCGCCCCATGCACCGCCTCGCCGGCTGTGGGGATTTTTGCGGCATCTGATGCGATATTAATGATGACACCGCTCCGGCGTTCTCTCATGCGCGAGTAGGCGGCGTGGGCGCATCGGAGCACACTTCCGAGATGGACATCGATCAAACCAGCTAGATCTCTCATGTCGAAGTCTGCGAATAATTTGGGAGGGGTATCGCCGGGAACTGCGTTGACAAACAAATCAATGCCCTCATCCACGGAATTAATGAGTTGCTGACTGGTATATTCTGAACTTGCATCCCCTTGATAGAAGCTTACGTTACAGGTTGGGGCGTTCGAGAGTACAAGTTCGACCGCTGCGGCGCCCCTTTCAGCGTCGCGCCCGTTCAGTATCAAGCGCTGATAGCCTGCTTTTGCAAGATCTACCGCAGTCGCAAGCCCGATACCGGATGTTCCACCAGCGATAACAGCAGTTTTTGTGGTGGTTCGGGGGGAGTCAATTCCTGCGTTAGTCACGCTTATCCTCTGGGTGTTTCAACTGGAGTTCCTGCCTTCTCAAGCTCGTCAAGCAGAACGGGAATGCCCATAGTGAAGGTATGCATGCCTAGGACACTGACCAGTTGATAGACTTCCATTATTTCTTCTACGGTCGCGCCATATCTCAACGCATTTTGAATATGGATCCGCAGTCCAGGTTCGTAGAGGTGAGTGGTTGCGACATCTATCGCGATATAGACGAACTCTTTAACTTTTGGTTCTAGATGCCCTCTCTGCCAAGGTAGGGATGAAAATTTCTGATAAATTTCAAGGAAATCTGGGTCAAGCGCCAGTAGGTCTTCCCAAAATCCACTCCAGTATCCTCGGTGCTTAATGAACTCTTCTTTAATAGCTAACTGGCGCGGACTGTAATTGCGGTCAACCTCATCGCCAAGTCCTGCAGCATCCATTTCCTCAATAAGAACTGGCACGCCCATTGTTATGGTGTGCATCCCAAGCACACTGACGAGTTGGTAAACCTCTAAAATCTCTTCTTTCGTTGCGCCATACTTAAACGCGTTTTGTAAATGGATTCTGAGCCCCGGTTCGTAGAGGTGAGTAGTGGCAACATCTATGGCGATGTACATAAACTCTTTTATTTTTGGATCCAGCGTGCCACTTTTCCATGGCTTCGCTGAGAAATTCAGGTAGATCTGGAAGAACTCGGGATCCAGTGCTAACAGACCATCCCAAAAATCGCTCCAGTAACCTCTTTCCTTTACAAAAGCCTCTTTTAACTCCTTTCGCTCTCCACTGAATTCCATGCCCATTCTGTCTTCCCCCTTGTATCGCCCAGCGTTTCTTTGTGGTTTTTTGCTACTTTTCGCGAGCGCCCCGATCCGGAGTAGCTACCAGCCAATCGTTTCCTAGGTCTGATTGATTACAGCAACAGGCCTGCCTACTTCCAGCAGTGCAGAGTCATCAGCATCAACAAGTAGCTCGGATATTTCGCCGGAAACTGTCGCCTCAAGTTCCACCAGTGCTTTGTCTGCCTCCAAATTAGCAATGACGTCGCCTTCTAAAACGCTGTCACCAACAGACACCAGCCACTCGACCAGCGCTACCTCTTCTGTGGTCAGTCCCATTTGAGGGATCTTTACTATCTGCTGCTGCACTTGATCGCTCCTTTTTTTACCGCCCAAGAAATTTTGCTTCTCGCTTCTCCAGAAAAGCTTTCATGCCTTCTTTCTGGTCTTCAGATGAGAAAAGTTGCAGAAATTCCCTTAGCTGTTTTTCCAAGGCTACTGGCATAACGTGCTCGCTAGCGCTGTTGACTACTCGCTTGGCTGCGGCCAGCGCAAGCGGTGGCTTGACAGTTAATTTCCCAGCTAATTCTGCCACAGCGTTTTCCAACGACTCGGCCGGAACACAATAATTCGCTAATCCGATCTTGGCAGCCTCTTCACCAGAGAGAGGCTCACCAAGCATCAAGATTTCCTTGGCTCTGAGGCGACCTAAGAATCTGGTGAGGCGAACCCCGGCGCCGGCACCTGGTATTACTCCGATATTGATTTCTGCCAGCCAAAATTTTGCTTCAGTAGAGCAAACTACAAAGTCGCAGCACAATGACAGTTCGGTACCCCCTCCCGGAGCGAGTCCATGCACCTGAGCAATTACCGGCTTCGGCAGTGCTTCAATAGAGTTGAAGAATGCCAACCAGCGCAGATTTGCTTCTTCTGCTTCACTAGGACCGAAGTCAGCAAATTCTCTTAAATCGGCTCCGGTGCTGAATGCTTTGCTACCGGCACCTTTTATCACTAAGACTCGAACTGATTTGTTGGTATGCAATGCGTCCAGAACTTGGTTGCACTCGTTCAAACATTCCCGATTCATGGCGTTATGAACCTCTGGCCTATTCAACGTCAGCGTTCCTATGGAGCCATTAGTTTCAAAAGTTATTGTGTTAAAGCCGTTCATTTTCCGGAACCATATTTCTAAGAGTCTCTGAGATCGAGTCCTGATTTGGCAGATACAAATCTTCGAGCCCGGGTGAAAACGGGGAGGGAGCGAATGGCGGTGTTAAACGAACGGGAGGGGACGCCAACAATTTGTGATTGTGCTCAATGACTTTTGCAATTATCTCGGCCCCAATGCCGCAAGGTGACATAGCTTCATGAACGATTAGCAACCTTTTCGTTTTTTCCAGCGAGCTCAATATCGTTCTGATGTCTAGTGGGCTGAGAGTCCTCGGGTCAATTATTTCCGCATCGATGCCTTCCAGATATAAAGTCTCTGCGGCTTCGATTGCCCGACGAACCATTGCGCCGATTGCCACAACCGTTACGTGCTGGCCGACCCGCTTTACCTCAGATCTGCCAAGCGGAATTAAGAAATCGTCATTATCAATATCAACCAATTCTTTGGAGCCCACAAGGCTCTTGCAGAGGAGGCACAGAACGAAATTGTCGTCCCTGATGGCGGATTTTAGTAAGCCCAAAGTGTCTCGTGCACTTGATGGCTGAATTACCTTTAAGCCGGGAATGTGAGAGAACCAGGCCGACAAGCTTTGAGAATGTTGTGGTCCCGCGTTTACCCCCCCAGAACCAAATGTGTAAAGCGTTACCGGTACTTTAACCTGCCCGCCTAGCATGTATCGTAGCTTGGCAGCTTGGTTTACTATTGGGTCCATGCACGCAGTTAGGAAATCCTCGAAACCTATCTCTACAATTGGCCTCAAACCCGTCATAGCCGCGCCAATAGCTAGAGAGGTGAAGCCTGCCTCGGCTATAGGCGTGTCGCGAACACGATCAGGGCCGAACTCCTTGTGGAGCCCTCTGGTCTGCGCAAAAATCCCCCCCGACGGTCCTACGTCCTCTCCCAGGAGAACAACGTTCTCGTCGCGTCGCATCTCCTCGCGAAAAGCGCGAGTTACGGCAGAGTAATACTTCAGCGGCTTCTCTAAGGCCGGTTGGTCAGTGGGGGTTTTCACGCGAGGACATCCTCGTACATAACGCCCGGAGACGGATCTTCTGAATTCAAAGCATATTCAACAGCCGCATCAATAATCTCCGCTGCAGTCTGCTTCGCAGCGCTTATTGCTTCATCACCTATTTTTAAGCGCTCGGCCATAAGCTTTTCAAACTGCTCGATGGGATCCACTCGGTTTTCGGTGTCGCGATCCGCTGGGCGGAGATACGTCATTGGATCCCCTTCATAGTGACCGTGCCACCGATGCGTTTTGGCTTCGATGAAGACGGGCCCGTTGCCGCCCCTAGCATCCGCGGCTGCTGTTGAGACCGCCTCGTAGATCTCCGCGACATTTGATCCATCAACTGTCAAACCCCGGAATCCATAATTACTAGCTCTTACAGATACATTGGGCACAGAGACGTGCACATCGTAGGGGGACAGTTCTGCGTATCGATTACTCTCGCAGAAAAAAATTACCGGCAGTTTCCATATGGCCGCTATGTTCATAGCTTCATGAACCGGACCAGCGCCAGTCGCACCCTCCCCAAAAAAAGCCAGAGCCAGTTGCTTCGTTTTTTTCACTTGAGCGGTGTATGCAGCTCCGCAAGCCAGAGGCGCGGATTGCCCAACAATACCGTTTGCCCCCAAGACACCGACGGCTACATCAGCAATGTGCATAGAGCCGCCACGTCCTTTTGAATACCCCGTGACTTTGCCGGCCAGTTCCGCCATCATCATGTTGGGAGATGCCCCCTTTGCAAGGCAGTGGCCATGACCCCTGTGGGTAGAAGTGATGTAGTCGTTAGACTCTAATGCAAGGCAAGCTCCAACTGCGCAAGCTTCCTGCCCGATTGATAGATGGATGAAGCCAGGCAAAGCACCCTCTTTGTACAGCCGAGAAGCGCTGAGCTCAAAAAGCCTGATTTCCCACATCTTCTGATGCAGTTCCAAAGCTTTTGTTGGTGTTAGATCACCCATTATTAAATTCCCTATCAAATACTTGGCCCTGATCAACACCTTGTCTCAATAGATACTTCTGTACCTTTTGGTTGGGAGTTTTAGGCAGGTTTTCGCGAAACTCTAGATATCGCGGGATCCAAAACCGAGGCATCCTCTGTTCGCAAAGCTCCCAAACTTCGTTTGCAGAGAGTGCAGAGCCATCGGCGGGGACAATGACTACTTTCACCTCATCTTCGCCGAGGTCGGACGGCTCAGATATCGCCGCACACTCTGCCACCCTTGAGTCACTATTGAGCACCGCCTCTATTTCATAAGAAGAAATATTTTCTCCTCTTCGCCTAATGGCATCTTTTTTTCGATCGATGTAATAGAAAAAGCCGTCCTCGTCGACTCTTCCATTGTCACCAGTGTGGAACCAAAGATTACGAAATGATTCGAGTGTCTCGTCGGGCATTTCGTAGTAACTAGATATCATTGAGAAGGGTTGGGTCGGTCTGACGACAATTTCGCCAACCTCTCCTGATGGCAAAATATTATCCTTGTCGTCTACTACCGCAACTTGATAGGTCGATGTGTTCGCTTTCCCACATGAACCCGGGGCTGGCTCTTCATCAAGCGGGGTGTACGTAACTATTCCGGTTTCAGTCGATCCATACACTTCCACTATTCTGCATCTAAACCGGTCCTCGAATTCTTTATTTCGCTGGCCAATATAAAACAGCCGGGCAGGCACATCTTTGTCATCTTCTTTTGGCGGTTGTTTGAGGAGCATGGGCACCATCGCGAAAATCCCATGGACAACTGAGGAGTTGTAATTCCTCACGTCATCCCAGAAATTGGAAATCGACAGTTGCTTCACGAATGATATTTCGCTCGCGGTAATAAACGTAGGAATAACGCCCAACCAAGTAGCGATGGCGTGAAACATTGGCAGCGCTGTATACAAACGGTCTGTCTCGTCATATTGACACGCCGTAATCCAATCTAAGGCAAAGGTTATGACGTGACAGTTCGTGGCGAGAACACCTTTTGACGGTCCGGTGGTTCCAGATGTAAAGGAAATGGCAAGAGGGTCCGTATGTTTTATTTCAGTGATTGGCTCAGCCGTATCACCAACTAGCATCTTCTCGAAAGAAACAGCCTTTACTGCCCCGAGCGACGATAGCGCAAGAGTGCTGTCGTCACTATCGGCGTGAACTACGGCGACTTTTAGAAGGGGGAGCTGATCAGAGATCTCTGAAACTCGCTCCACCAGACTCGAATCAATGACTAAATGAGTTACGTCAGCCTTGTTAAGCTGGTACTGCAGAATCTCCCCTTTGTAATCCGTATTTATTGGGACATATATCACTCCCAACTTCGCAGCGGCCAGCCAAGAATGGATAAATGCCAGACTGTTATGCATAAAAATGCCAAGCTTTGCCCCTTTTTCTAAGCCGAGATCCGAGAAATTGTGGGCGCAGGCATTTGTGAGTCGGTCAAATTCTGCGTAAGAGAACGCCTTTTCTTCTCCCCTTACAAATACCTTGTCAGGCGCTCGCCGAACGGCGTCGGAAAATAATCGAGGAACCGTCCTGTCAACAATCGGTATATTCAATCTTTTGTCCATTTTAGAACGGCGCTAGTTGCGGTGCGTTAACAACCAAGTTCTCTAGCGATAAATAGCTGTTGGATTTCGTTTGTCCCCTCCCCAATTTCTAGAATTTTTCCTTCTCTGAAAAGGCGGTTGACCTTGTATTCATGCATGAAGCCATAGCCACCGTGAATTTGGTAAGCATCGAGAGTAGCCTGCGTTGCATGTCGTGTGCTGAATAATTTGACCATTGCGGCTTCCTTGTGACAGGGAGTGCCCTTCGCATGAAGGTTTGCAGCGTACAGAGTAAATTGGCGGACGGCCTCAGCATATGTGGCCATATCGGCTATTTTTGCCTGTATAAGCTGGTAGCTGGAGATGGGGTTGCCGAAAGCGACCCTGTCCTTGGCATACTTTAAAGATTCCTCTAGGCAGGATTGGATAAGTCCAGCCGATATTGCGCCAAAGGCGATTCTGCCGAGATTTAACCCATCCAAAGCTTGCTTTAAACCCTGCCCCTCGGTGCCGATAAGTCTCTCCTCGGGCACGAGGCAATCCTCGAATACCAGCTCTCGGTTATCCATCCCGAACCACGCCATCTTGTCCCAAGATTGGCCCAGAGAATAGCCAGGTAAGGTGTGAGGTATCGAAAAGCTTGATATCGCTTTTTTTCCATTCTCTTTTTCGCCGGTAACTGCCATCAGCACCAGACCATCACTAATGTCCGTACCAGCATTTGAAATAAAGGTTTTGGTGCCATTTATAGACCATGCCTCGCCCTTTTTTACTGCTTTCGTAGTCATGTTGGCCGTATCTGAGCCTGCCCCCGGCTCTGTCAAACCAAATGCCCCCAACTTTTCGCCCGCTGCGTATAGCGGGAGGTAATGATTTTTTAGGAATTCGCTACCGAATTTGATATAGATATTTGCAACTAGCACGTGGACTTGCCAAATAAGCGCGAAAGTATTGGAGGCTCTTGCAACTTCCTCTAGGGCTAGGATGTAGGTAACTGGATCAAGGTCGGAGCCTCCATATTCCTCGGGTATGAGCATCCCCGCCATTCCCAGATCGGACCACTTTTTCCATAGGTCATAGGGAAATTCATGGTCCTCATCCATTTTGATCTGCGCGGGTTCAATTTCTTCAATGGAAAATTCTCTTGCTAACCGCTGAATTTGTGTCTGTTCTTCTGTTAGCTCGTAGTTCATTTCTCTTGAATTCCCCAATTTACCTAACTAACGCTCAACAAACCTTGACGGATTTTTTCGTGATTTGCAAGTCGACAGGCGTTAGGGGACTAGCGACCTACTGTTTTTTTATCGCTTAGCCCTGATGGCTGCTTGCTCGTGAGACTTCCCCGGGAGCGGGATGTCAATGATGCGGGGTGGGGGAGGGCCGATTCCGCTGCGCGGGAGATTGGGCTTAGATTCATGGAAATCCCGCACTCCCCTCTCGGCCAGCTATGAGAGCTGGTCTTGACAGGTTGATCTTATATTCTGTATATACTTCTATTGGTCGACCGTTCAACAGGTGATCTCCATCGGGTGGGCTAAACCCTGAGCTCCGAAACTACGGGTGCAGCAACTACTGAGGGGGTCGAATCGCTTGCATCAGCAAAGACATGCACACCTTCTGATGAGAGTGAACTGTCGCCCCGGTATGACCAGAAAGTTAAAGAATTCGAAAAAAGCAGCTAAAAAGGGGACCAAAATGACTGAGACCGCAAAAACACGCCTGTTTCATGGGACGGTATTACCATTAGTGGCGGCAATTTCTGCGATTAGCTTCGACAGCCATGCTCAGCAGCAGGAGGCATCCGCACAGACGCTTGAGGAAGTAATCGTATTCTCGCGCTACAGAGAGGAGTCCCTTCAAGAGGTGCCGGATACAATTGTTGCCTTGGATGCCTTAGAAATTGAACAGAAGGGCATCACAAACTTGATGGACCTTACTAGATCTGTTCCTAACATGGATTTTGAGACAGTGCTTCACTTGGGGTCAGTTTTCATAAATATGCGTGGTATCAATACCATGCGTGGATCGGAGCCCGGAGTCTCAGTTTATATCGACGGTATACAAGCCACCACGCCGCTCCAATTGTCTCAAGAATTATTTGACATCGAGAGCATAGAAGTTCTCAAAGGCCCTCAGGGCGCTCTGTATGGCCGAAGTGCGATTGCTGGAGCCATCAATGTTGTCACTAAGAAACCTGGCGAGGAAATCGAGAACGTTATCCGCTTGGGGGTTGCGAATGAAGGTGAGTGGAGTGCCAGCTTCAAATCATCGGGACCAATATCTCCCGGCACACTTTACTACTCAATCTTTGCGGGAACTATGGAATGGGATGGAGACATAGATAACACCTATTTGAATCAACCAGTTAATTTTCGGGAAAACGACAACTTCAGAGCGAGGCTAGTCTGGAGGCCTACCGACCGTCTCGAGATAGATATGTTTGCGAATTACGATGACCTTTATGGGGGCACATATCACTTTTCCACAATAGTTGATGAGACCGGTAGAGCTATTTTTAAAAATGCTGCTGATTCATATGACTATCCCATTCAAGCAGAGTCTCTGACAACCGGAGATCGCACGTTTGAAGAGCTAGCACTGAACGTGACTTACGAGCCGAGCTTTGGAGGCACTATAAAGTACAGCTTTGCTATTCAAGATCTTGAAGAACATTATGGTTTGCCTGGCACTGCTGCTGGTGGCGATATCGATCCAAGTTACGGAACCGGTAACTACGATATGACCCCCTTTTATGTCATCCACAATTCGCAATCTTTTTGGCGTGAGGGTATGTTAAATGAGCTACGTTACATATCTGACGCCGACAAGCCTGTTCGATTTGTGGTCGGCGCCCAGTACGTTAATCAAGAGGTAGACGATATTTTGCCCATTTGGTTTGGTGCCCAGTACTTTGCTGGGATTATCCCCGGTAACGTAGCGAACAACTTGCCACTCACAGATGGCTTAAGCATGGATGCGAACCTCGATGCGTTTTATTTCGAGGCGAATTATACGAGGCGAGAAATTGATGCGCTGGGGCTCTACGCACAAGTTAACTGGGACCTCACGTCCTCTACGGAACTGACGCTCGCCTATCGCTATGATAGAGATGAGCGAGATAAGCTTGATAAAACCTCGCAGGCCTACGATGAGACGACTTTTACCGGCGGTATGCCCAAATTATCTATTTCTCATGACCTAAGCGAAAGCGGTATGGTTTACGCCACCATATCCAAGGGGTGGAGGAGTGGAGGCTTTAACAAGCAAAAGGCGGCAGACGACCCCACGGACTTCTCCATCTTATATGAAGAAGAGGAGCTCTGGAGTTACGAGTTAGGCTACAAATCGACCTTCAGCGATGGTAAGGGCACCTTTAATGTCGCCATTTTCCATCAAGATATCGAAAATCATCAAGCGTTCGCATTCCAACCTACGCTGGCTTCTCAGGTAGTTTTCAACATACCCGAGGGTGAGATCAACGGGTTGGAGGTGGATCTGAATCGTTCCTTCGATAATGGGTGGGATCTTGGGCTTTCCGCTGGATTCTTAGATTCGGAAATCACGGAGTTTGACGGTCTGAAACAAGGTTTCGGTAGGCCAATGACTGCGGAGTCGGGAGAGCCTGTTGAGGGCGGGAAGTTCCCCAACGTAGATCATCGCCAAATCAATGTATATGCCCAGCATACGGCTGAAACCGGGTTTGGAAACTTGGTAAGCAGAGTCGACTATGTGCTTAATGACGACAAGCAATGGTTCATTGTTGATGGCCAGAATGAAGAAGGCGCAAGGGACTTTCTCAATGCAAGTTTTATGCTCACCCGTGACAATTTAGAATTAATGCTATGGGCAGAAAATTTGCTCGACCAAGAATCCTGGGCTAGTTACGAACCGGTATCTCTTCATGGATTACCGCAGGATATCGCTAATCTCAACATGCAAAGGCGCTTCGGAATGAGGGCTACATTTAGATTCTAGGGAGATCGTTGCTGTAAGCAATCCGCAAGTTTCAGGGAAAGAGGCATAGCGGGATGGCGCGCCTGAAACATGGTCGGTGGTAGCCTCGCGGGTTCTCGGCCTTGCGCTCGTAGTTTTCGGATGAGATTGCGCCATCCTAAATGTGTCTGCCATAGTGCTAAAGCTTGGGCCGACGATTTCTCAGCCTTTTATGCTAACTCAGTAAGTGAGATCGGGGTCTCGCGACTATTCTTTGGGCCTGAAACGTGGCTTACAGTATTCTTTGGATGGGGAATGAGTTGCGTAGGGACCACCTTTAGCACTCCGTGAAATTGTGCAGGTGCCAATGAGTAGAGAATCGGAGCAACATGTGTATCCCAGCCGGCGGCACGCCTACGCCACCGTAATAGTCCTCGTGTTGGCGAATGTTATGTCGTTTATTGATCGTCAGGTGCCGGCAATGCTCGTGGGTCCTATAAAGGAAGATTTCGGCGTTACTGACTCCGAAATAGCCCTGCTAATAGGGTTCGCTTTTTCCGCAACTTATGCGGTTATAGCTATACCGATTGGTTTTGCCGTCGACAAATTGACTCGTAAAAATGTGCTGGGAACCGGTATTTTTTTGTGGTCAATCGCCACCATGGGTGCAGTTTTTGCGACCTCATTTAGGAAACTTCTTGGTGCGAGGATGGGGGTTGCTGTTGGAGAGGCCGTGATAGCACCAGTAAGCGTCTCGGCAGTGAGTGATTCCTTCCCAGAACGCCAGCGTGGCAGAGCGATGGGTATTGTCACCGCTGGGGTTTATGTTGGGATTGGTATCAGCCTGATTGGTGGGGGGTACCTCATAGAGTACCTCACGGAAGTAGGAGGTTTGAATTTGCCGCTCGTTGGCTACGTTAAACCATGGCAAGCAGCATTCATGATTGCAGGTTTACCTGGCCTCCTCCTCGCGTTATGCGCCTTTGCCTTAAAGGAGCCGATAAGAAGACACATAGATACGGAAACAAGAAAAAGTGTTTTCGGGAGGGATCTCCTGAATCATATCAAGTGCCACAGAACAACTCTTTTCTACATGTTGATCGGTCTCTTGTTTATGGCAATGATTTTTTATTCTTTTTCAGCGTGGGCCCCTACCATGTTGGTGCGAACGTATGGGTTGAGCCTGCGTGAGGTGGGCGTCACCTTGGGCTCCATTACCATCGCAGCTTCAATTCTGGGCGCCTTAGCTGCGGGGGCGGCTGCAGACAAACTGATTGAGAGAGGGTACTCAGATGGCCCGATGAGAGCAGCTATGTACGCTTGTATGGTGGCTCTCCCTGCGATCGCTGCAGCCCCGTTGATGGAATCCGTCACGCTTTGCTGGCTGTTATTAGGTGTGTATCTTTTCTTTATCAGCTCTTACGCGACTTTAGGGTTACTGTCGGTAGGGGCGGTATCGAGTGCAAACGTAAAAGGGCAAATGACCGCTTTTTTCGCGCTACTGATGATGGTCAGTGGAATATTCGGACCTCAAATCACTGCGGGGTTCACAGATTTCATATTCGCAGATGAGAGTAAATTGAACTGGTCATTATCTATCACTGGCGCGCTAACTCTCCCAATCGCGATTATACTGTTCGGTTTAGGCTTGCCGCACTTCAGAAAAACTGTCGAAACAATTGATGATTGAGTCAATTGCAGGCAAGTTTCAGATGCACACTTAGTTGCAGAGAGCCGGCATTGCTCGAGGGTAAACGCCCGTTCCTTCAAAAGATTGGCCAAAGAAGAGAAGCTCTCTTGAGTGATCTCATCTCGCACGCTTACGCATAAATCGCTGCCGAAATATTTGGATGGGCTAATTCAGTTAGCCACTGAAACCCTCCAACAATCATGCACCGGATCCAGCTGGGTCAATATCCCAACCCTGTGCCATCTGTGCGTTCACTACCCCGCCATCCACGGCAACGGTCTCACCAACCACATAGTCTCCGGATCGCGCCGCAAGATATATTGCTATCCCAGCCATATCCTCATCGTTTCCAATTCGGCCGGCGGGAACATGGTTTCCAACCACTTCGGTGAGATCTCTAGCAGCCTTGTTCATTTCTGAGGCAAACGCTCCCGGCGCGATGCTGGTCACATGTATCTTGTCTTCTACGAGCCTTGCCGCCATCCGTTTCGTAAGATGTATTAAGGCTGCTTTTGATGCTTGGTAACTATAGGTGTCCCACGCGCTCAATCGGATGCCGTCAATCGAGCTGATGTTGATCACCTTGGCTGGTTGTTGATCAGAAGCGCCGGCTTGCAGCAATCCATGCATAGCTTGTGTTAGAAAAAACACTGATTTCAGGTTTAAGTTCATTACTTTATCCCAGCCTTCTTCGGGGTGCGATTCGAAAGATTCACCCCAAGCTGCTCCAGCGTTATTGACCAATACATCAATGCTGTCTTCATGCTCAGCCATGGTGGCGGCCAAGGCTTTGCAGCCGTCCACGGTAGAGATGTCCTGCGGCACGGCAATGCAGTTGGGCCCCAGCTCTTCGGCCACAGCCTCGCAGACGTCTGCTTTGCGGCTGGAGATGTACACCTTGGCACCCTGAGCAATGAAACCGGTGGCGATCATCTTGCCGATGCCCCGTGAACCGCCGGTGACCAGCGCAGTGCGCCCCGCCAGAGAAAAAAGAGATTGGGTATCCATGAAAAATATCCTGTATGCG
>JADHNP010000046.1 GCA_016779445.1 Luminiphilus sp.
CGCGCCCACCGGCCCCCTGCATTTCCCACTAAATGGGTTTACTACCCACTTTTCTCCACGTTTCACCACTATACTCGCGATAAAGACCAGTGGTCAACGATCATTTGGCGAAAAAACGTGGTTTTTCAGTGCTTTAGACGCACCTACGCAGGAAGAAAAACAAAAAAGAGGGGGCGGGAAACCGTCTTTAAAACAGCTTTTTATCCCGCACTTGCAGGTTTAACCTTATATTATATTCTATAAAAATATAATTATGGTATTTTTTAGCTCTAATTAGTATCACGGTCGGGGGCATTGCAGACGAGGAAGTACCTTGCAACCAGGTTGCAAGAGGGAGCCCCCCTTTCGGGGGGCAAAGTGAGTCGGTCGATAAGCCGGGTTCTGTCTTGGACGATCATTCATCTGCGACGAACGTCACCGTTCGCCTGTAGCGACCTACCCGAATCCGCCGAGGGCCACGGCATAGGATCCCTATTTGGTCTTGCTCCGAGCGGGGTTTACCATCGCCACGGTTGTTACCAACCGCGCGGTGCGCTCTTACCGCACCTTTTCACCCTTACCTGCAAGCAGGCGGTTTCCTTTCTGCTGCACTTTCCGTGGACTCGCGCCCCCCAGGCGTTACCTGGCGCCCTGACCCGTTGGAGCCCGGACTTTCCTCTGCCGCACTGCGACAGCGATCGTCTGACCAACTCACCTGCAATTTATCGACAACTGACGACAGCCGCAAGCTCAACTATCGCGCTTTTTTTCCAGCAACCATTGATAAAGAGCGCGAGCCGATCCGTCGGTAATGTCCGCCGCAACAGCCGCAGCGCGGCGCGGCGGCAGCTCTCGGGCCAAACGCTCAACCAGTAACATCGCTGCAGGGGTAATCGCTTCACCTTCAGCTTCGAAACCCCTGACAACCAACACCGCCTCGCCCCGTAACTGCTGGCTATCCGCCGCCACAAATTCATGCAATCCGCTTAGCCGATCGCGCCGAATAGTCTCGTGAGCCTTCGTCAGCTCACGACAGAGTGCGGCATCGCGGTCTCCAAGCACATCAAGTAACGCCATCAGAGATTCGGGTAGCCTGCGCGGCGCTTCGAACAAGACCAGCGTCGATTCCAGATGTCGAATGCCCTTGAGACGCGACTTGCGTTGACCAGACTTCACTGGCAAAAAACCTTCAAAATGAAAACGGTTTGTTGGCAAGCCAGAAGCACTTAAGGCTGCTGTCAGTGCGCTAGCACCGGGAATCGGGACAACAGGGATGCTTTCAGTATGGCAGGCGGCAACCAATCGGTAACCAGGGTCAGACACCAAAGGCGTACCCGCATCTGAAATCAATGCCACTGAGCGCCCTGAGCGTAAATGATCAAGTAACTGCAGCACTTCACTCTCTTTGCTGTGATCGTGATAACTGACCAGCGGCGTAGCGACATTAAAGTGTCGCATGAGCGTAGCCGAATGCCGGGTATCCTCAGCAGCGATAAGATCAACCTCACGCAATGTCTCCAGCGCGCGCTGCGTGATATCACCGAGATTGCCAATCGGGGTGGCAATTACAAATAGACAGGCAGTCACTCCTCGTACTCCGCAGCGGGTCATATTTATCCCGTTGCGGCTATACTGCCGTGATGTATCCCGCAGGTCATCCTCTTCTATTATTCCGGCGACCCAGTGATGGCCGACACCCGGCCCTCATCTGTTTGAGGGCGATCAGTGTCTTACTCTTCATCACCAGTTGCACAACACCTCCCGTTGAGGTCAACACCACGGTGCCCATCGCTGTTACACCAAGCACGGTACCCACACCACTTGAGGGAGAGCAGCTGGACTTAGAGACTATCGAACAGCTATCACGCGTTGCGCGAGACGAGTCGCTTCTCCTCGCTCGACACTATCGCAATCACGCTGTGGTAACGGGCATAGACGCCTCAACACTGATAGCAATTGATAGTCGCTTGGCGTGGTATGCCGGCGATACCCAAGAAGCTGCCCAGCTGCTCGATACGCTGGGGGCCGACAACAGTACTGCACTGGCGTTCGTGAGGGAGGAACAAGAGTACCGCGCGGCGGCCTCGGGAGATTGGTTAATTGCCGCCAAAGCAGTGTACCAGCAAGCGCTAACGACTACAGTTTTGCGTGATGAGCAAGCGCTTGGCGACAAGCTCTTCAACTATCTGCTGCGCCTCCCGGACGCTACTATCGATCGGCAAATTGACTTAGCAAGAAATGATCCCGCTTGGCATGCATGGCTGGAGATGCAGGTGGCGTATCGACTAGATCAAACCCGGTTCACACAATGGCTGAATCGAAACGCGCGCTTGATATCACGTCCCCCTTTACCTAGACACCTTCTGGAATGGACGCAAGGCCCTGAACTAAATCGTGTGACTATCATCCTTCCCTTGGATGGGAATCTGGCCGCAGCAGGCGAGGCAGTTTTAGCGGGGGCTGTAGAGCAACTCTATTCTCTTTATCCAAACCCTGCCAAGCGGCCAAAACTAAACGCCGTTAACTCCGCCCAATACCCTAGCGCAAGAGATGCTTATCAGCGCGCAGTGCAGGATGAACCAGATCTGATACTGGGTCCACTTACCAAAGCAGAGGTCGCTAGCCTGATGGAATTGGGCCCTCTACCCATCCCCACGATTCTCCTTAACCAGCCAGAGGCCGACACAGTAGACCGACAACGTAACAGAATGAATTTTAGCCTCGCACTAGAGGATGAAGCCTTGCAGATAGCAGATATTGCATTCGGTAGAGGATGCAGAAATGCCATCGTCATCGCTGCGGCGGGAGACCGTGGCGGCAGATTGCTGAAAGCCCTCGAACCCCGGTGGACTCAGCTCGGCGGTAAGATTCGAGGCCGACTCGTTGTCGAGCAAGCCTCGGAAGCGAACGAAGCAATGGGAGCGCTGCTGGGCTCGGGCTCAAGCGACGCTCGAATTCGCTCTGTCGAGACCGCTTTTGATCTCCCGGTAGATGCCAGAGGTCGTGGACGCAGCGATTTCGGGTGCATCTTCATGCTGGCGCCCGACCCCCCTACGGCGCGCGCCTGGCGGCCACTGCTGGTATTCCACATGTCCGGCGATTCACCTGTCTACGCCACCTCTTCCATCAACGATGGCGTCCGTAATTCACGCAATAGCGACCTTAATGGCGTGCTATTCGTTGAAGTACCCGCCATGCTGCCCCCTCGTATCAGCGATCGGTTGAGTCGACTGCGCGCACTCGGTCAAGACGCACTCTCACTGGCACAGCATTGGAACCAGGCTACCATTACGGATGATTGGATCATTCGCGGCCATACTGGAACGCTACGTAGAAAGCAAAACGGATTGATCGAAAGAGCTTCAGAACTGGCGACTTTTGATGACGCAGAGGTCCGTTACGGCGCGTTACCCTGAATCCTGTGCTTTATTAATGGCGGTAGCGTGCATCGGGCGGGGAAATATTGGGAACAGCAAGCAGAAGCGTTCCTGTTAAAGCAGGGCCTCTCTTTGGTGGCCCGCAACTTTCTCACTCAGCTCGGTGAGATCGATCTGATTATGCGGGACGAGTCGCGCCTAATCTTTGTTGAGGTACGCTACCGGCGACGATCGCGATTTACATCCGCCGCAGGCAGTGTCACGCAACAAAAACAAAAACGCCTCGAAAAATGCGCCAAGCTGTTCCGTAAACAACACCAAAAATGGTCCGATTTACCTTGTCGCTTTGACGTAATTGCTTATGATGAAGATTCACAAGTACCCAATGCGATATGGCTTTGCGCAGTATTTGAATCAACTGATTGGTAATCGACACTGACAAACCTTGGACGCCTACCCACTCATCGCCAATTTTTTTCATCGCTATATTGAGAGCGCTAGTCTGGCTGTAGACGACGTTGCTGAGATAGCGGGCGCGGCAGCAGATGTTGCATCCCAAGCTATCCTCACAGAAAAAAAACTTTTCAGCATTGGCCTTGGAGCCGATGCAGCCAGCGCTATTGTGCTGACCAGCCTTCTGCAGAATGGTGTACTGAGAGAAAGACCAAGCCTTCCGGTTCTTGAACTTGCAGAGTATCGTATTGGCTCTGTGCAAACCGGCATCATGTGGGTGACGCAGCAGCTTCAAGCACTCGGGCAAGCGGGTGATGCAGCCGTTATTTTCGCTGCCAATCTATCGCAATCAGAAGTTCAGAGAATCCAGGTCGCCATCGAGCAGCGGCAAGTCAACGCCGTTTGGCTTGGGCACAACGGCCCAGGATTAAGCCTGCACTCAGAAGAAGCCTCTGTCGAATGTCGGCTTACCCTGAATCACGCAATCGCCATCTGCCTGGCGAGATTGATTGAAACCAATACCTTTGGTCCAGTGGAGGACTGAATCATGTGTCGATATTACCGATTTTTACTTGCGACGTTACTTTGCGCATCTTTGCATGGATGCGGCAGCATCATGGCCGGTGCCGGCGCCGGGCCAATAGAGGAGGATCTGAGCGAGCGTACCTTTGCCCAGCAGCTTGAAGACGAGAGCATTGAGACCAAAGCCAAGGTCAATATCAATGCTGCCTCAGCCGGTTACGAAGAGGCACACCTCAGTATTATCTCCTTCAACGGCTTTGTTCTGATCGCGGGCCAAGTACCTTCGGAAGACCTGAAGACATTAGCCACCGATGTGGTTCGTAAAATTGACGGTGTGCGCAGAATTTATAACGAGCTAGAAATCGGCCCGGAGACCAGCGCGGGGACTCGCACGAATGACACATGGATCACAACGCAGGTAAAAACAAAACTGCTCGCAAGTTCAGATACGCCTGGCACGCGAGTAAAAGTCGTCACGGAAAACAGTGTTGTCTTCCTAATGGGCCTGCTCAGCGCAGAAGAAGCGGATCGAGTGGCACGTGAGGCTGCCGAGGTCAACGACGCCGAGCGAGTCGTCAAACTCTTTGAGATCATTTCCGGGCCCGCTACTTCACCACCTTCAAGCTAGGGCGGCCGCGACCCACTGGCGGCTCAGGAGGGTCTTCGGGTGCCGCAGAGTCAAAGACCATGCCTTGCCCGTTTTCCCTAGCATAAATGCGGAGAATGCCACCGATTGGCACCAGTATGTCGGTAGCGACACCGCCGAAGCGGCCATTGAAAAACACCGACTCGTTGGTCATCTCCAAACCGACAACAGCACTTGGGGAAATATTCAGGACAATCTGCCCATCAGAGACGTAGGCCTGGGGGACATCAACACCATCGATGCTCACGTCGACCAGAAGATGAGGCGTACAATCATTGTCCACAATCCACTCGTATATGGCACGAATGATATAGGGCCGGCTGGAGTTCAAAAGAACCTGCGTCCCTAGGGGCGCATCTCCCTCTCCTGAACTGACAGGCTCTCCTGGAAAGCTTCTCGATTAAACAATCGATCCATGTAGTCAAAGAGTGGTTTAGACTGCTTACTGGGCCGGATGTCTGCACCTAAAGCGGGCAAGCGCCACAAAATGGGTGCCACACAGCAATCTACCAACGAGAATTCCTCACTCATAAAGAAGGGCTTCTCAGCGAATATCGGTGCAACGGCAACCAAACTCTCGCGTAACTCCTTGCACGATTTGGTCACCACATTATCACTGCGCGAAGACTGGATAGCGTCTACTAGCGTGGCCCAGTCACGCTCAATACGGTAGACGAATAATCGGCTCTCCGCTCGTGCGACGGGATAAACCGGCAACAGGGGTGGATGAGGAAAGCGCTCGTCCAAATACTCCATCATCACCTTAGACTCATAGAGCACCAACTCCCTGTCTACCAGTGTGGGCATGCTATTGTAGGGATTAAGATCCCCCAACTCGGCGGGGGTCGCGCCTGTTTCGGAATCTACCAACTCTACCGTCACGCCTTTTTCAGCCAACACCAAACGCACGCGGTGGCTGTAGTGACTGGTGCTATCGGAGAACAAGGTCATGGAGGATCGTTTTGAAACGATCCCGGAAGCATCATCAGACATAGATTTTCTACTGGCGGTTGAAGACGATAGTCTATCACTCAAAAGGGGGCACCGGACGCCCCCGCGGCTGCATTACGCCTATTTAATGCACATCCTTCCAATATTCCCGGTTCAGTAACCAGGCGAAAATGAAGAAGACAACGAGAAATAGCAGCACGTAAGTACCAATTCGCAATCGATCGGCCTTGTAAGGCTCTGCGGTGTAGGCGAGGAAGTTCACCAAATCATACATTGCGCTATCGAATTGATCCGGTGACATAGCACCCGCGGCAGCGACACTGACATCTTTACAGTCGGCTGCTTTGATCGCCGCCTCTCCCGATTCGTCAAAGCAGGCGGGCAGACCCTGCAGCTCCATCAGCACGTGCGGCATGCCAACATTAGGATAAACTCGATTGTTGACGCCATAGGGACGCTGATCGTCCCGATAAAAAGCACGCAGATAGGTGTAGAGCCATTCTGGCTGGCGCGCCCTTGAAATCAAAGTGAGATCAGGGGGCGTAGCACCAAACCAAATTTTAGCCTGCCCCTTGTCCATACTATTGGTCATTAATGACCCCAGTTTGATCTCCGGATCAAAAACCAGATTGCCTTTGTACAGGTCTTCCGGAATGCCAAGGTCCCGCGCAACGCGGTTGTGGCGGGAATACTGCAGAGAATGACACCCCATGCAGTAATTCGCGTATAGCGCTGCACCGCGCTGCAGCGAAGGCTGATCGGTAACGTCCGCCTCGAAAGCATCGCAAGGTACTGTGCCACAGTCGTAAGCCGACTCGGCGCCTACCACTTTCAAGGGCAGAAACGCCATTGCCCCCACCAGCAAGACTGTGCCAAGGCTCTGCCAGAAACCCATACCACCATCCATCGTCACTCGATCAGGCTCAGCCTTCGTGCGGTCCATTTTTGACCACCAGGGCATAGCGAGGAAAAACACAAAGTAGAAGATGGTACCGATCTGAGCCAGCAGGGTTCTCTCTGGAGTCGGCGCTTTAACGCCCAGCACGCCCAAAATAATGAACGTCGCAACAAACACCAGAAGCATAATACGATTCAGCATCCCCCTGTAGCGCCAAGAGCGGACGGGATTTCGGTCTAGCCACGGCAAGGCGAAGGGAATTACCACTGAAATTGCGAAGAAAACAAAACCCCAAAACTTGTCGGGCACCGCGCGCAATACAGAGTAAAAGGGGGTGAAATACCAGACGGGGGCTATGTGCTCGGGTGTCTTAAGGCCGTTTGCCTCCTCGAAATTAGCATACTCAAGAAAGAACCCGGACATTTCGGGGGCAAAAAAGATCACTGCGCAAAAGAAAAAGAGGAATACGGCGATACCCTGTACATCATGCACCGAGTAGTACGGGTGGAATCGAATACCATCCAGCGGCACCCCATTCGCATCCTTATTCTTCTTGATCTCGACCCCGTCGGGATTGTTGGAACCCACTTCGTGGAGCGCGAGAATATGCAACACCACCAGGGCGAGCAATACGATGGGCAATGCCACCACGTGCAAAGCGAAGAAGCGGTTGAGGGTGATGCCAGAAATGAGGTAATCGCCTCTAATCCAGGTAACAATGTCGTCACCAACAACGGGAATCGCGCCAAACAGCGAGATAATGACCTGGGCCCCCCAATAGGACATTTGGCCCCATGGCAGCACATAACCCACAAAAGCCTCTGCCATTAATACGACGAAAATGAGCATGCCGAAGATCCAGATTAACTCGCGAGGCTTTTTGTAAGAGCCGTACATCAATGCACGCATCATGTGCAGATACACCACAATGAAGAACGCCGAGGCGCCGGTAGAATGCATGTATCGTAATAGCCACCCGTAATCCACGTCCCGCATGATGTATTCAACCGAGGCGAAGGCTTCTTCGGCTGATGGGGTGTAATTCATCGTCAGCCAGATACCCGTCAGTAGCTGATTAACCAACACCAGCAGTGAGAACACACCAAAGAAGTACCACAGATTAAAATTCTTGGGCGCATAATATTCGCCCATGTGGGTATTCCATGCGCGCGTCACAGGAAGTCGCGCATCCACCCAAGAGATCAGCCCTGTCAATGCTTTTTCCATCACGCTACCTCCGCATCAACGCCAATGACCAAGACGTTGCCATTCTCAAATTTATGAGGGGGAACTTCCAGGTTCGCCGACGCCGGGACGCCCTTGTATACACGTCCCGCCAAGTCAAACTTTGATCCGTGGCAGGGGCAAAAGAAACCACCCAACCACTCATCGCCACCTAAGTCTGTTGCGCCCACCTCAGGACGGAATTTTGGCGCACATCCTAGGTGCGTACACAGGCCTACGATAACCAAAAACTCTTCGTTAATTGCTCGCCCTTCTCCCGCTATGTAGTCTGGCTGGGAAGAAGCTTGTGACTGGGGGTCCTTGACCTCGTCATTCAGTGTCACTAGCCCGGCAACCTGCTCGGGGGTCCTTCTCAGAACATAGACCGGCTTACCTCGCCACTCAATCACCACCATCTGGCCACTTTCTAATTTACTGATATCAGCACGCACCGGTGCGCCAGCCGCTTTCGCTTTCTCCGAGGGGTTCCATGACCCCAAAAAAGGAACCGCCACACCTGCGGCCCCGCCAATACCCACAGCAGAGGTCGCAGCCGTCAAAAAGCGCCTTCGAGTTTGGCTGCTGTCATCTGGAGCCTCGGGTGTTTCAGAGATATCAGTCATGTTTTAACGTCTCCCGGTGTGCCAGCAAACCCGGCGTATATCTGCTTGGCGAGTTGCCCGTCTCAAAGCTGTCAATTGAATAGCGGACAACATTCATTTAGGGCGCGAAGTGTAATGGTCACGCTTGCCCCCAGCAAGTTGAAATACGGTAACTCGCCCCAACGAGATTACCTGCCACGGCTCTGTTATCCGCGGTGAGTTCGGGACGGGTGAAATTTTGGCTAATTAGGCAGCGCTAAAGTGCCGCAGCTACCCAGGACAACAAATACCCTTATGTGTACGCGCCTCTCCCAGCATCGCTTATGGGGAGCGCATTTCCGCAGCATCACATCATTAGCAGCGGTTTAAGCGCATCGGTTCTTCAGCTAGCAATAACGCAAAAAAGCCCGCGTAACGCGGGCTTCCAGTATGACCTCGACGGTGATTACCGCTTCGAGAACTGGGGGCGACGACGCGCCTTTCTGAGACCCACCTTCTTCCGCTCGACTTCTCTTGCGTCGCGGGTCACATATCCTGCCGCTCTCAATGACCCACGCAGGCTCTCATCGTAGTCCAACAGCGCGCGCGTCAGACCGTGTCGAATAGCACCCGCCTGACCGAAACTACCGCCACCGGATACCGTCACATTTGCGTCAAAGGTCGCTGCATTTTCTGTCAGTTCGAGTGGCTGGCGGACAATCATGCGGGCGACTTCCCGACCGAAATACTCGTCAATGGGGCGACCGTTAACCACGATGTTGCCCGTTCCAGTCCGCAAAAACACGCGGGCAGTAGACGTCTTGCGTCTGCCAGTCCCGTAGTATTGAGCTGTTGCCATCAAGCCCTCCTCAGATTGTCAGTGGCTGCGGTTGTTGCGCCGCGTGTGGGTGAGCAGGACCCGCGTAAACCTTGAGTTTTTTCAACATTGCTCGCCCCAGTGGATTGCGGGGCATCATCCCTTTCACTGCTCGTTGTATCACCCGCTCTGGCGCCCGCTCGATCAGCTGTTCGAAGCTGGCGGATTTGATCCCGCCGGGAAATCCGGTGTGATGGTAATACTGCTTATCTGTCCGTTTCGCGCCTGTAACACGGACTTTATCGCAGTTCACCACTACGACGTAGTCGCCCATGTCCATGTGCGGCGTGTATTCTGGCTTATGCTTACCGCGCAAGCGATGGGCGATCTCGGTGGCGAGCCGCCCAAGCGTCTTGTCTTCAGCATCGACGACAAACCAGTCGTGCTGGATGTCATCGGCCTTGGCACTATATGTTCTCATTACCGGAGCCCCGGGCACAAAATTAGGGAGCGCGGATGGTACTGGAGAGCCATTGCCCTTTCAACCGTTAATTTGCCCGTGCAAGTCAAGGGCGATGCTCAGCTTGCAGATATTCGCGTGTTCTCATTTCCTGGAGCCGAGACACTGTCCGCTCAAACTCGAAACTCAGCTTCTTGCCACCATACATGGCCTCGGGAGCCAGCGCAGCTGTAGTAATCAGTTTGACTCTGCGATCATAAAATTCGTCCACAAGATTGATGAAACGGCGCGCCGCATCCTCTTTTTCGGCTGTCATCTCAGGAATCTGTTCGATGAGCACCGTGTGATACTCCCGCGCGATTTCTACAAAATCTGCGGCGCTACGCGCTTCTTCGCATAAGGTCTTAAACTCAAACCAAGCGACGCCTTGTACCGCAGCTCGGGCAGGCATTGCTCGGTTATTGATCTCCAGTTGTCTGCCTTCGCCAACCTTCTGCCCGGTGAGCGATATGAAGTAGGCCGCGAGAGACTCGCTCGCACTGTCGTCATGGGGGATATGCCAGAGGTCTGCCCGCTCAAGCGTCCTGAAGCGATAATCCGTCTCTGACTCGAGATGGACCACCTTAAGGTGCTTGTCCAGTAGCGCAATAGCGGGCAAGAATCGGGCACGCTGCAAGCCGTCTCGGTACAAGTGCTGGGGCGGAATATTGGACGTCGCCACGAGCGTCACACCACGGCGCATTAGCGCGTCAAGCAATCCAGCAAGAATCATGGCGTCGCCAATGTCGCTTACAAAAAATTCGTCAAAGCACAGTACCAAAGCCTCTTTTGCGATATCGTCAGCCACGATTTCCAAGGGATCGGTCGCGCCGCTGTAGGTTGTCAGCGCGGCGTGAATGCGTTGCATAAATCGGTGAAAGTGAACACGGAGCTTCCGGTCGAAATCGAGGCTCTCGAAAAAAGCATCCATAAAGTGCGTTTTTCCTCGCCCCACTCCACCCCAAATATAAAGGCCCTGCTCCGGACCTTGGTACCGACCCCATCGCCGCTTCATTCGACCCCAAAACTGTCGCTCGAGTGCGTCACGAGCACGCAGGCGATGAAACAAGTCATCGAGTTGGGCAACAACCCTCGCTTGCGCCTGATCTTCAAGAAGCGAGCCGGATTGCAGGTCGCGCTGATAGCGCTCCTTGGGAGAGAGTGGATGTGTCATGCTAAAACGAACAGCGTAGATCACTGCAGAGCGTACCACGCCGGGAGCACAGAGTTGTCAAGTAACTAACAAGACCCAACGCCTCCCATCAGACTCGAGCAGATGAACGTTTGCCAGTCTGAATACCAGGCGTTGATTTTATATTGAGGGGGCCACCGGACAGGCGACGTGTCGTGCCGCATACAGTACACTATTCAGCGAATTGGTCAGTAAGAAAACGGTTTCCTCTTGCAGTCAGTCAGCGACCGCAATGCGGACTGCCAACACGGTGACAGAAAAGGAACGATATGGAGTCTGCTACGAACCTGATGATCCCATTCATTCTTGGGGGCCTGATAGGCGCTGCGGTGGGTTGGTATCTCGCGCTCAACTCTCGGAGCGACAATAAACGCCGAGTGATTATGGATCTCGAAAGCCAACTAGATCAGGCTCGCCAAGGTCGGGCAGACTACGAGGCGGAGGTGACAGAGCATTTTGCCCAAACCGCGGAATTACTGCACAAATTGACCGATGATTACCGCACCGTCTACACACACCTTGCGAAGGGAGCCGACCAACTATGTGGCGACCAAGTCAGCATGTCCGATTCGGCACTCAGTGGCCCTGGCGATGCGTCAGGAGAACAGCCTCACTTGGTGGGAGTGGCACAGCCTTTGGATTACGCGCCAAAAAAACCCGATGAGCAGGGGCAGCTATCGGAAACCTTCGGCTTGGATAAATCAAACTCTACCGCGGCCTGAATCAAGCGGGATTATCGATATCTATGAATTGGTGGACACACCCCAATTCCCCAGCGACTTGTTCACCGACGGCCTGTACACCGTAGCGCTCTGTCGCATGATGTCCCGCCGAAACAAAGCAGATGCCGCGTTCCCGCGCACTGTGAATCGTTTGCTCGGACACCTCCCCTGTTACATATAGGTCCATACCCGCATCGGCAGCCTTGTCGATATAGTGTTGTCCTGCACCGGTACACCATGCGATTTTTTTTACTGCGCCCTCGCCGACGGTCAGGAGCTCACGCCCCAGTTGCGACGACAGGTGCTCGACAAATGATGAAATCGGCATCGCTTCCGTCAATTCGCCACAAAATACCGGTATCGACGAGTCCGATGACGCTAGGTGCGTCGCTTTAGATATCCCCATCAGCCGCCCCAACTGCGCGTTGTTACCCAATTCCGGGTGACAGTCCAGGGGGAGGTGATACGCAAATAGATTGATATCGCTCAACATGAGCGCGCGAAGTCTTCGGGCCTTCATTCCAACAACAACAGGATCCTCCGACCGCCAAAAAAAACCGTGGTGGACCAAAATCGCGTCCGCCCCAACCTCTATCGCCTGGTCAATCAATGCTTGACAGGCAGTCACACCGGTTACCAACCGGTGAATAACCTCCTTGCCCTCAATCTGAAGCCCGTTGGGACAATAGTCTCGATATTTCTCGGGCACCAATAACGTATCCAGATAGACTCTCAGATCATCACGGGTACAGGACATAGGACGACATACCTCTGGGAACAGATATGAGAATAACTGGCCCGCCATGATTTACAATGGGGGTAGGAGGACACTTTGAAATACGACCTGATTGCAATGATTTGGCCGGCCTTGGTTGGCGTACTGGCGGCGACACTCATTTTGGACAAATGGGTGCTTGATCACCCCGACACTGCCAATACCCAGTCTCCGAGCGGCTACCGTGATGCCGTTGCAGTAGCGACTCCCTCGGTCGTCAACATATACACGGCAAAGTTGGTCGATACCAGAAACGACCCTCGATTAAATTCACCGACCCTAAGAAGGTTTCGATCTAATCGGGGCAGCACGCAGCGCGTTGAACGATCGCTCGGCTCGGGTGTCATTCTGTCTTCCGACGGCCACATCGTCACTAATAATCACGTTATTGCAGGTGCGGATGCAATTCAGGTCCTGCTGGCAGATGGACGATCCGCCAATGCGTCTGTGGTAGGAACGGATCCAGATACTGATCTGGCCGTGCTGCAAATTGGCCTCTCAGATCTCACTCCCATTCGGATAGCCGATGTCGAAGATGTTGCCGTTGGCGATGTGGCGCTGGCTATAGGGAATCCATATGGATTCGGTCATTCAGTATCGCAGGGAATTGTATCCGGCATAGGCCGGTTCGGCCTGCAGCTCTCGACTTACGAGAACTATATTCAGACGGACGCCACCATTCACCTGGGTAGCTCAGGCGGCGCGCTAATTGATAGCCTCGGCAGACTCATTGGTATCAACACCCTCATTTACACCGCACGCAATGACTCTGGAAGCGAAACGCCAGGCATCGGTATTAATCTTGCTACCCCCAGTGACCTCGCGGCCTCGGTACTTAATGACATCGTTCAGTACGGGAGCGTCATCCGCGGCTGGCTGGGAGTGAGTGTTGACGTATTGTTGACAGAGGGACCCTCCGGGAAGTTAGCTCAGCAACTTATTGTTACAGAGCTCGCCTCCGGCGGTCCCGCCGAACGGGCTGGCATCAGGCTTAACGATATTATCTCCTCTCTGGACGGCGAGCCTGTCGTGGATGGGCGTGCAGCCATGTTACAGATCGCCAGGCTCCGGCCAGGACACTTGTTGCGCGTTAGCCTCGACCGTGACGGACAATTGGTTGAACTGGAAGCCGTCGTCGGAACACGCGCAAAATTCGGATGAGCTAATTATCTGGGTTCATTCTTGCGCGAGCACTCAGTCCATGCGCGGGGAGCGATTCTGCCTCCGCCAGTGTTGCAGCTATGTCTCCAAGGGCCTGTGACCCCTGAGCGGAAATTTCTATCACGCTACTGCGCCGCTGAAAATCGTAAACCCCAAGGGGTGATGCAAAACGAGCGGATCCTGCAGTGGGGAGCACATGATTCGGTCCGGCACAATAATCCCCCAGCGCCTCAGAGGACATCGCACCCAGGAATATGGCACCCGCGGCAGTAATGTGATCCAACAATGCTCGCGGATCGGACACGGCTAACTCCAAATGCTCCGGGGCAAGTCGATTGCTCAGCTTCACCGCCGCGTCAAGATCGGGCACTTTGATCAATGCGCCTCGATTTTTGAGTGATTTAGAAATTACTTCCCGCCGGGCCATCATCGGGAGTTGCTCGGCGATCCGCGCGGAGATTTCATCCAGATAATCCGCATCGGGAGACACGAGCACGGCTTGCGCAAACTCATCATGCTCAGCCTGAGCAAACATATCCAAGGCCAACCATTTAGGATCGACTGAACCATCGGCGATAATGAGTATCTCGGAAGGGCCTGCGACCATATCGATACCCACGCGCCCGAAGACTTGTCTCTTGGCTTCAGCGACATAGCGGTTACCGGGCCCAACAATTTTATCGACACTCCCGATGGTCTGGGTACCGTAAGCGAGCGCGGCAATGGCTTGCGCGCCGCCAATCGTGAATACCTCGGTGACGCCAGCAAGCCCTGCAGCCGCAAGAACCACCGGATTGACATGACCTCGCGGTGCAGGCGCCACCATTACGATATCGGTCACTCCCGCCACTACCGCGGGTACCGTATTCATCAACACAGACGACGGATAGCTGGCTTGCCCACCTGGCACATAGACGCCGACGCGATCCAACGCTGAAATACGCTGCCCGAGAATATTGCCATTCGAGTCTTCGAACTGCCAAGTTGCTGCCAATTGTCGCTCATGAAAGTCGCGAATGCGCTCAGCAGCACTGCAAAGCGCATCGTAAACGCGCCGATCGATCGTTTTGGCTGCCTCTGCCAGTTCATCAGCATCCACGGCAAGCTCAGTAATGTCAGTCGCATGACGAGCATCAAAGTCATTAGTAAAGCGCAGCACCGCACTATCCCCGTCGCGCGAAACCGTTGAAATAATCTCCGAGACTCTGCTCACTAGTGTTGGATCAGCCTGCGCCGGATTGATCATCAGGCGCGCGACCCCCTCGCCAAACGCGTCATCCGAAGCATCCAACCGAGTGAGGTACTGATTACTCACCGGCGAGCATTCCCCGCTCTTTAAGCACCGTGGACAGTGCGTCGATGAGGGCCATGACCGAGCTGTGCCGGGTTCGCATAGCTGCTTTGTTCACGATCAGACGAGATGAGATCTCGGCAATCTCCTCCCGTGCTTCCATGCCGTTTTCCGCCAACGTCTTCCCGGTGTCGACAATATCGACGATCTCATCAGCCAGCCCCATCAGTGGCGCCAGCTCCATGGAACCATATAGCTTGATTAGATCTGCATTAACGCCCTTCCGGGCATAGTGCGCACGGGCAACATTTAAAAACTTTGTTGCCACTCTGATACGCCGGGAATTACACGACAGCGATCGACCCTTAGGGGCGGCAGTCATCAGACGGCAACGCGCTATCCCCAGATCAAGCGGCTCGTAAATCCCGTCGCCACCAAACTCCAGCAACATGTCTTTTCCCGCAACCCCCAAATCGGCGGCTCCGTGGCGAACATAGGTCGGCACATCCGAGCCCCGCAGCACCACAAGCTGAATGCTCGAGACCGTGGTTGAGATTATCAACTTTCTGCTCGATTCCAGATCTTCAGTGGGCTCAATACCAACCGCGGCGAGGAGTGGTAGCGTCTCGTCAAGAATGCGGCCTTTGGTCAGCGCTATGGTCAGGCTATGCTGAATATTCATTCGGTAGTCGCTATCAAATCAAGCGTCGATGCGACGGATATTCGCACCGAGCGTCTGTAGCTTACCCTCGATGTCCTCATACCCCCTGTCGATATGATAAATCCTATCGATGCGGGTTTCTCCATCCGCTACTAATCCAGCAATGATGAGGCTCGCAGAAGCGCGAAGATCCGAGGCCATGACCGGTGCTCCCTGTAAAACAGCTTTGCCCGCGGTTATTGCCGTATCGGCCTCGATTACGATGTTGGCCCCCATACGCTTCATTTCACGCGCCTGCATGAGCCTGTTTTCAAAAATGGTTTCAGTCACCCGGGCACGACCCTCAGCCACCGTATTAAGCGCTGTAAATTGTGCCTGCATATCGGTTGGAAAGCCCGGAAAAGGTGCTGTTACAATATCAACCGCACGAGGGCGCTTGCCCTCCATGTCCAGTTCCACCCAGTCTTCACCTTCGTTAATCGTAGCGCCGCACTCGCGTAATTTATCGAGAACGACCCCTAATAGGGCACCGGAAATGCCGTCGACTCTCACTCTACCTCGTGTAGCCGCAGCTGCCACCAAATAGGTCCCCGCCTCAATCCGATCAGGCATCACTGAATAAGCGCAGCCTCCCAAGGCACTCACCCCAGTAATCCGAATAGTGTCAGTCCCCTGTCCCGATACCTTTGCACCCATCTGATTTAGGAAATTCGCCAAATCAACGATTTCAGGTTCTCGTGCAGCGTTTCTCAGAATCGTATCGCCCCGAGCCAATGCAGCGGCCATCATCGCGTTCTCAGTGCCCCCTACCGTGACTGTGCCAAACCGAAAATCGACGCCGCTCAGGCCGTTTTTTGCAGAGGCTATCAAGTAGCCCCCATCGGTCACGATGTTCGCCCCCATAGCCTCTAGTGCACTAATGTGGAGATCAACAGGTCGACTCCCAATGGCGCACCCACCCGGAAAAGAGACTTCCGCGCGACCAAAGCGAGCCAGCAACGGGCCAAGGACCAGGATTGATGCTCGCATTGTTTTTACTAAATCATAGGGCGCGTTTATCTGGGTAGCGGCCCCGCTGTCGACGCTCACACAATTGGGCTCGGCCGATACCACTTGGACACCCAAGCTCGATAACAGCGTCAACATCGTCGACACATCTCTTAACTGGGGTACACGACCCAACTGGCAGGTTTCACCCGTCAACAGCGTGGCGGCGAGTATCGGTAAAGCCGCATTTTTTGAGCCGGAAGCGGCCAAAGTTCCCTCCAGACGCGTCCCACCCACGATAATCAAGCTCTGCAAAGTACACTCACTCGTTATCGGTCAAGGTGGGGGTGCCTGTCTTAATATTCACCGCATGCAATGTTCCGTCGGCTATTAGCCCAGAGAGCGGCGCGTAAACCTTTTGCTGGCAGGCAACCGGGCGCAATCCTTCGAAGGCGTTGCTGATGATGTGGATATTAACGTGGCCTCCATCAAGTGACACCGACACGTCGGATCCTGGGAATGCCCCCAATAATAGGGCTGTCAATTCCTGTTCAGTCACGCTCTATCTCCTCATACTGCTCCACGATCGCTGCATTCCACCCATTGATTACCTGATCGAGATCGTCGTCAGATGCCCT
>JADHNP010000047.1 GCA_016779445.1 Luminiphilus sp.
TGATATTGCGCTGGGTCCACCGCAGAGCCTCAACCATATCGAGTGTGCCGAAATTAGCCAGGGGCAAGGTTTCAAGATCTGGGCCCTGAATGGCAGGATGCACAAACCAACCAAGGGGCCCCAATCGGTAATTGATGACTACAACGACAACCTGCTGACGGGCTGCCAATCGCGAGAAGTCATAAGTACCTTTATGTCCCGTTAGGTTGCTACCGCCGTGAATCCACAGCATGACCGGCAACGAGCCACCGGAGATCGCTTCGCCAGGCGCATAAATATCAAGATAGAGGCAGTCCTCGGAGCCATGGTATTCACCGCCATCTAGACCCGACGCCATACTCTGAGGCTGCGGACACATGACGGCTGTTTGCTGTGTCTGTATATCCTTGTCTGGCGTTTCCAGCTGTTCGGGAGCAGCCCATCGCAAAGCGCCCACCGGCGGCTGCGCGAACGGGATATCGTGATAGACCAACGTTCCCTCGGGCCCTATCTCAGCCGAGACCTGGCCAGAACTGGTTTGGATCCTCACCGGTGCCTCTACCTTGCCATCCGGTGCGACGCACGCCGTCAGCGTCACCGACAGCACGGCGGCCATCACTATGTAAAACGTAATAATATTCATCGTATTCTTAGATTGCGGATAATACTCCTGCGATACGGCAAGCAGATGCTTGCGGACCACGCGTATCGTCATCTCAGTCGCCCGAAGATCCTGCGCTGGCTTCCAAAGCCTGCTGCTCAGATACGCTATGTTCTACCCAAGACATGAGCAATTTGTAACCCACCGATAGCGCTACCGCACCGACAAACAAGCCTATTAGACCTTCTGCGGCCATGCCACCTAAGGCGCCAATCAATACAACTGGCATGGGTGTTTCTACGCCTCTCCCTAATAAGTAGGGCCTGAGAATCCCATCAGCCAAGCCCGCCGCCATCAGGTAAGCAGAACCCAATGCCGCCGCGATTGTGGGAATTCCGCTGACCAGCCAAATCCAGGCAATGACGGGCAAAACCACGATGGAGCTGGGCAACTGCAGCACCCCAAGAAACAATACTAGTAATGCCAATAGACCTGCGGCGGGAACACCGAGGATAAGAAAGCCGATACCGAGCGCCAACGCCTGCAAAAATGCCACGCCGACGACACCATTTGAAACCGATCGCACCGTCGCCACAACCAGCTCCTGAATTTCCTCACCACGGGTGGCACCCGTGAAGGTCGCCAGCATACGGCGCGCCTGATTGGCCCCCTGTTCTGCATAAGCCATCATAAACCCTGCAATCAGCAGGGCGACGAAAAAAAGGACAAGAGCCAACAGGGTATTGCCGACAGCACCCAGCAGCACTTTCCCCCCCGTGAGCAACTGAGGCTGAACAATTTTGGCAGCTGACATTAAATCCTTGTGAGCACTCTGCCACAACTCATACAGCGCAGGACCCACCAAGGGCCACGTCGCTACCTGAGGGTTAGCTTCGGGAACCATCATGCTCTGCTCACTGAGTATCGCGATCCATTCCCTTAGATGATCCGCAGAAGACACGCCCAACAGCACCGTCGGCACACCGCCAATCATCAGTCCTAGCGCAACAAATACGAACGCTGATTTACCCACGCCAATGTGCAGGTGGCGAGATAACCATTGATTGAGTGGGTTGAGCGATACGGCCAGGATCACAGACCATAAAATCAGGGGAAGAAATGGCGCAAAAGTCTCTGCAGAAAACCAGACCACTGCGAGCAGCAGAACCAGCCGCACATAGACCTGCATTAGATCGTGAGCGAGCACCTTGCGAAGCGCATCAAATTCAGTATTGCTCATACTTTCACCCCCATACCAAAAAACACCGGCTCGCGGTCCGCCGCGGGCCAGATCTTGCTAGCCGACCGCCACGCGTTAACGACCCGTCCACTGGGGCTTACGTTTTTCGGCAAAGGCAGTTGCACCTTCGATCGCATCCTCGCTGGTAAATACCGGTTGTGTTAAGGCGTGCTGCTTGGTGAAAGCCTCGTCGTCACTCCAGTCTCGTGATGCCTTAATGATGGCCTTACTTACCTTAACTGCCAGCGGTCCGTTTTCCGCGATCTGCGCGGCTAATGCACGAGCGGTAGCGAGCGCCTCACCCGGCGCCGTGAGCTGGTTAATCAAGCCCATTGCCATTGCCCGATCAGCCCCCATAAACTCGCCGGTGAGCGCAAGCTCCATTGCGACACGATAAGGGATCTGTGACGGCAACCTCACCAAGCCACCCGCCGCCGCGACCAGGCCGCGCTTCACCTCAGGGATCCCGAACTTGGCATTATCGGCGGCAACAATAAGATCGCAGGCGATTGCCAACTCACAGCCGCCCGCAAGAGCATAACCCTCCACCGCAGCAATCAGCGGCTTGTCTGCAGAGCGCTCTGTCATCCCGCCAAAACCACGACCCTCGACGGCCGGAAATTCGCCTGACACAAATGCTTTAAGGTCCATACCGGCGCAAAACGTGCCCCCGGCACCGGTTACAATGCCCACACGAAGCGCCTCATCGTTATCGAGACGGTCTAGTGCTGCAGCGACGCCCTCGGCAACCGAGCGGTTGACTGCATTCTTTGCCTGTGGGCGATTGATCGTAATGACAAGCACGCCATCGGCGTCATCAGTAAGTACTGTTGATTCTTCGCTCATGATCGCTCTCCTTTTATCGGGGTTGCATGCGAATGCCACCATCCATGCGGATACATTCGCCGTTAATATAGTCATTATCGATAATCGCCGCGGCCAACTGGGCAATTTCCTCAGGTCTGCCAAGTCGCTTCGGATACAGTACCGACTGCGAAAGCGACTCTACAAACTCGGGAGTCAGACCGTTAAATAAGGGGGTGTTAATCAAACCAGGCACAATCGTGTTTACGCGGATGCCTATTGTCGAAAGGTCGCGCGCAATGGGCAGCGTCATGCCCACGATGCCTCCCTTACTAGCGCTGTAAGCGGCCTGTCCCATTTGCCCCTCGTAAGCAGCGACCGAGGCGGTGTTGATGATGACTCCCCGGGCGCCGTCATCAGTCATCGGCTCGTTTTTCGCCATGACCTCTGCACACAGCCGCAACACGTTAAAAGTACCGGTGAGATTGACTGCAATGACCGTGTTCCAGAGATCCAGTGGGAAGGGGCCATTTTTGCCCAAAGTTTTTGCGGCATTCCCGATACCGGCGCAGTTGACGTTCACATGAATTGCGCCCAACGCCGTGACCGTAGCCTCAATACCGGCTTTCACAGATGCTTCGTCGACCACATTGACGTTGGCAAACACACAGTTGTCGACGCCTAATTCCGCGACCATCGCCTGACCCGCATCTTCATTCAGGTCAAAGATGGCGATTTTACCACCGGCTTCTGCCAACCGCCTTGCCACGGCTTGGCCGATGCCGGAAGCACCGCCAGTAACAACTGCAACTTTTCCATTCATATCCATAGGTTAACTCCCTTTTTTCACTTAAATTGAAACTGTTATTGGGTGCGTCTGCGCACGACATTCCTCTCACCCGACCTGACTTCAACCTCGGCACCCAATGGATCACCGTCTCTGAACCATGCGAGTAAGTCGCTGTCCTCCGGATCAGCAACTGCAACCCAACGCCGCTGATCCGACGCTTGCCGACCCACCACAATGGCACGCGCTTGATTGCCTTTTATTTGAAAGGTGTAGCTCTCAATGATGCCAAGCCCGTCGGGCCGCTCGACGATCTCCACCGCATCGACTACGGAGGGTTCTGGAACGGGATCCGGAAAAGCGGTGCCCACATTGCCATAAACACCAACCGCATGCTTGGAGAGAAAGCCTCCATTCGCACCAACGACGCCATAACTTGGCCGCTTTTGACCGCGAAGCCAGTGCACCATTTCAGCTATGCCATGAGTTGAATAGTTGTTGCCAGGGCCGCCGAAAAAGGGCAGCCCACCGGTCAGTGTCAGCGGGCGCGGATCATCCAAAGTCAGCCCCAAAGCGTCCATCGCCACCCATACCGCTATGGGAAAACAGGAATATAAGTCTGCTGCGCCTATTTGGCCTGACGTTACCCCCGCGCCTGCCAAAGCAGCCTCATACGCATATTGCATGGCGGCTGCGCCACCGAGCGACGGTCGTGCCAGCACTGCGGGCTCTGAGGCGGCGGCATGACCATGCAAATACACCGCCCTGTCAGAGACGCCGAGGGACTCGGCGACAGCAAAGCTTGTCAATACCAATGCCGATGCCAGATTAACGCCATCCTTCGCCACCATGGATTTCAGATGTGGGTCACCAATCAGTCGGTTAGTCGACGTCTCCGAACCGATCTCGTCAACAGACATCGGCGCTGGAAACATGGAGAAGGGGTTGGCAGCAGCGACCTCATTAAAGCGACCCATTAAGCGAGCAAGCTGATCACGATAGCTGCGCTTGTCTAGCCCCAGCTCTCCGCGACGCGCTTGCTCCTGTATCGGATAAATATCGATGGGCGCAAATGCGCCATGGCGATTAAACTCTGGATCAAACAATAACTCCAAGCCCGGACCGCGATCATCGGTTTCTCCCTCAGGTGAATCACTCCAATCCACCGTCATCCCGACTTTTTGAAAGTGGCGGGAAGTTGCCAGTGCTTCAGCGCCGCAAATCATCGCCGCCCTGATCTCGCCCTTCTGAATTGCTGAACCCAACTCAAAAACCCGACGCTGCGGCTCATCACCGCAAGCGCGCGTATAAATTGCACTCGCACTGGGTAGCTGCAAACGATTGAGGATCGACAAAGGAGGACTGGTGCTGTGACCAAACGGGGCTATGGTAGGCACGAACGGTTCCGGCACAGAATGTGCGAACATCCTCACACACACCAGGCGATCAACCATTTGTCGGAGTGCGCCCCCAGCGCCCGTATCGGCCAACGCAGTTTCACAAGCCTTGGCGGCTAGATCTTCCGGCATCATTCCGATGAAATTAGCATCGAGATGCTCAGTAAATTGCCCCGCCCCGAGCAACACCGGGGTATTGGGATCTATCTGCATATTACTGCCTCAGGCTGGCCTGCGCGGCCTCAACTATCTCTGAAAAGGAGGTCCCATCAAGTGATGCGCCGCCCACCAGCGCTCCATCTACGTGGGGGCAATCAAACAGGGCACCGGCATTGTCTGGATTAACACTTCCGCCGTAGAGCAGGGGCACTGAAGCGCCATCGTCCATCAGACCCGTCAGCTCATTCCGAATCACTGCATGCATGGCATCCGCTTGCTCAGGTGATGCCGTCACCCCAGTGCCGATTGCCCAGATCGGCTCATAGGCAATCAGGAGTGAGGCCGGCGGTATATCACTCAAGGCCGCTTGCAACTGTGCCCGAACTGCGGCCTCCTCCTGCCCCGACTCTCTCACAGTCAGACTTTCGCCAACGCACAAAAGAGGCGTAAGACCGGCACTGATCGCTGCACTCAGCTTGGCCACAATCAACTGATCCGATTCTGCAAGGTCAGTGCGCCTTTCCGAGTGACCCACAATGACCCACTGGCAACCCCACTCCGACAACATGCTGGCAGACACCTCTCCCGTATGCGCACCGCTATTGTGTGCCGAGCAGTCTTGTCCAGCCAGGCCACACCCACTGGGCAAATCTGCACATGCACCCAGATAGGGATAGGGAGGTGCAATCGCCACCACCACATCGGTCGCCGGCGCCATGCGCAGCTGCTGGGAAAAGGTAGCTACCTTGGAAAGGCTGCCATGCAGTTTCCAATTACCAATGACGTAACGTTTATTCATCTCTATTCAGCACACGGGGAGCGCGGGAAGATACCAGACTGGGCGCCTTCTCTCACCTTTTCTCAACCTGGCAGGACAAATCGGCGCCCCACTCTGCCCAGGAACCGTCGTATACCGAAATCGGTGATCGACCGATCTCATGCAGCGCCAAAGCCAATATGCAGGCTGAAATACCGGACCCACAGGTGGTAATCACTGTATCGACCTGATCAATACCCACATCCGCAAAAAGCCGTTTTAACTCCGCTTCTGATTTGAGGCCCTGCCCTCCGTCAGCAACGACCTGCGCATAGTGCAGATTTCGCGAACCGGGTATGTGGCCCGGGCGAACGCCCGGTCGAGGTTCTGGCTCTTCCCCCGCAAACCGCGCCGGAGAACGCGCATCTAGCGTAAGTAAACCAGTGGCACCCATTCCCGCCTGCACGCGCTGTTTATCTGCGACCCACTGCGGCTGGTAATCGCACCTAAAGCGCGATCCTGCCTCGCCTACAGAAACCTCACCTGACTCTGTCGGGAGACCGGCTAACCGCCAAGCATTGAATCCTCCCACCAATATGCGCACCTGATCATGACCGAAAACGCGGAACATCCACCAGGCACGCGGTGCCGAGAACAGCCCCTTGCGATCGTAGAGCACCACCAGATCTTCACTTCCCACACCTAGCGCTTCGACGTGCTCCGCAAACTGCCGCGCACTCGGCAACATATGGGGACATGAGTGGCTAGGATCAGCGATTCGATCAATATCAAAAAATCGAGACTCAGGAATTCGGCATTCTGCAAACTCCTGAAGTGGGCAGCGATCCTCTGTGGGGAGATACCAAGAAGCGTCCAGCACCTTAACGTCGCGACGCTCAAGCAATCCTGACAGTTCCGTTGCGGTAATCATTGTCTGCAATGGCACCATTTGGGGACACCCATTATCATGTACGGCAAAGTCTAATCGCCGGCCCCTAGATTGAAAACAGCGACACATCAGAACCAATTTCACACGGCCGCCAATCTGCACCTGCAGGTGGGGTTTCCAATCCCGGGCCACTGCGTTCACAATGGCGACCCATCTGAGGAATAAAGCGCCACAAGGAGACCAACATGGCCGCTACTACCATCACCTGCGCAGACGGTTTTGAGCTGGGCGCGTACGCAGCGAGTCCTTCTGGGGCAGCCAAGGGCGCCATCGTGGTAATTCAGGAAATATTCGGTGTGAACTCTCACATTCGGTCGGTCGTCGACGGCTATGCTAGCGAGGGTTTCTACGCGATTGCGCCAGCCATCTTCGATCGCCTCGAGCGCAATGTAGAGTTGGGCTATACCGAGGAAGACATGGGTACCGGAATTGAATTGGCCTTTCAAAAACTCGACATGGCACAGACATTAGCAGATCTGCAGACGACCATAGACGTTGCCGCGCAGCACGGAAAGGTCGGCGTTGTCGGGTATTGCTTTGGCGGTTTGCTCACGTGGCTATCCAGCTGCAACCTGGAGCATGTCGCAGCGGCATCTGCCTACTACGGCGGCGGAATACCAGACAACGCCGAACTGACACCGAGGTCTCCTATTATTCTTCACTTTGGCGAACTCGACGCGCACATCTCCATGGATTCGGTGGCCACGCTACAGAGCAAACAGCCCGACCTGCCGGTTCACATCTATGCCGCGGATCATGGCTTTAATTGCGACCAGCGCGGCTCTTACGACGCCTCTGCAGCAACGCTGGCGAAAGCACGCACTCTGGCGCTTTTTAACGCAGAACTCGCTGGCTAAGCACGACTGATATGCGAATTGGCATTATCGTTGGCAGCCACCGCAAGGATTCACAGAGTGCAAAGGTAGGCCACTCTATTGCGGCTTCGCTTGAGCGGCGCAGCGGCGTAGACACCTGGACACTGGATTTGGGAAAAACCCCACTTCCTCTATGGGATGAGACGCTATGGAGTCAAGGCGAGCAGTGGTCCGAGCTACCCGCGCTCAAAGCACAGCTTGATAGCAGCGATGCCTTCGTAATGATCGCACCCGAGTGGCACGGCATGGTCCCGGCTGCGCTAAAAAACTTTTTACTGCTCTGGCCTGCGAGCGGTGAGCTCTCCCATAAGCCCGCCCTACCTTGCGCTGTTTCGGCAGCCGATGGTGGCGCCTACGTGATCGCTGAGCTGAGAATGAGCAGTTACAAAAACAATCGTTTGTGTTGGCTACCCGAGAACCTCATCGCACGACAGGTAAAGGCCATCTGCAATGAAAACGAGACCCTCAACGATGAAATCCTGCATGCTGAATTCGCTGCGCGTAGCGAGTATGCCCTAAACTTACTGATCGCCTATGCGGATGCCCTGCGCGATGTCAGAGCACTGGGTATTATCGATCACGAGACGTTTTTGAATGGGGCATAGCCCCAGAGCTTATTGTTCGCTCAATGAACGATATCCACCACTGAAGAAAATGAGCGGCGTTGCCGTCGTGGATCCAAAGGCAACAACCTCGCCGACAATAATCTGGTGATCGCCCCCGGGATAAACCGCGTAGGTCTTGCAACTGAAGTGAGCCAGTGCGTCGATCAGCTGAGGCTCACCCTGCGAACCGATAGAAAAGTGCTCCGGCAATGCTTCGTGTCCCCCACGCTGGGCATAATGTCCCGATAGCCCCGCCTGCTCCTCGCTCAAAACACTGATGCCAAAGTGTTGACACTCGGTGTAAATCTGCACGTGGTCGGAACTATTTTGAATACTCCAAAGCACCAGGGCTGGATCGAGAGAGACTGAAGAAAATGAATTCACTGTGGTCGCAAGCGGTCCCAGCTCAGGATCGCTTACCGTCACCAAACAGACGCCGGTAGCAAACCGACCCAGAGTCTGTCGAAACTCATTAAGATCTATCGTCATTACCCTTCCCTTGTTACTCAAATCAGTGCATTGCCACTCTATCGCCCGCTCTAATGCAGGCCGGCGTCGCGCCCGCTAGCGATCAAGCCCACCCATCAAGATGTATTTGATCTCGAGGTAGTCATCGATACCGTACTTGGAGCCCTCCCGCCCAGAGCCGGACGCTTTCACCCCGCCAAAGGGTGCCATCTCATTGGAGATGATGCCCTCATTGATACCGACCATTCCGTAATCCAGCGCCTCAGCTACCCGCCAGACACGCCCGATATCTCGTGTGTAGAAATACGAAGCCAACCCAAACTCGGTGTCATTCGCCAATGCAATGGCATCAGCCTCATCGGCAAATGCGGTTACTGGTGCCACCGGACCAAAAATTTCGTTGCGAAACACCGCCATCTCTGGCGTCACGCCGGTCAGCACCGTTGGCACAAAGTAACAGGGCCCCAGTTCCGAGCGGGCACCACCGAGCTCCACTTTTGCGCCCGCTTCGGTAGACAGGCGAACCAAGCGCTCAACCTCCTCTACCGCACCCACGTTCACCAGGGGTCCTTGCTCCACCCCCTCGTCAAGTCCGTTTCCCATCTTTAGAGCGGCCGTTTCCGCCACCAACCTCTCGACAAATTCATCGTGAATCGACGCTTGCACCAGAATGCGGTTAGTACAGACACAAGTCTGCCCACTGTTCCGATACTTGGATATCAGCGCGCCCTGAACTGCCGCCTCGATATCAGCATCCTCGAATACAATAAAGGGTGCGTTGCCGCCCAACTCCATTGAGGTGCGCTTGAGAGTCGCAGCACAGGCTTGCTCCAACTGAATACCCACCTCAGTCGAACCCGTAAATGTGAGTTTTCTAACAAGTGGGCTGTCGGTAAGCGCGGGCCCAATCTCAGAGGAAGATCCGACCACTACATTCAGCACACCCGCGGGCACACCTGCTCGCTCAGCCAACTCTGCCATTGCGAGGGCTGACAAAGGCGTCTCCGATGCTGGCTTAATCACGATCGCGCAGCCCGCAGCCAATGCAGGAGCGGCCTTTCTGGCAATCATGGCATTAGGGAAATTCCAGGGGGTGATGGCCGCGACAACCCCCACTGGTTGCTTGATACAGATAACCCGTTTGTCGCCCGAGGGTGCCGGAATCACATCGCCGTCAACCCGTTTTGCTTGCTCTCCAAACCACTCCATGAACGCCGCACCATACGCCACTTCGCCTCGGCTCTCCGCAAGCGTCTTGCCCTGCTCAGTCGTCATGATGACGGCCAAATCATCCTGATGCGCCATCATCAAGTCAAACCAGCGACGAAGCACCTGTGCGCGCGCCTTGGCAGAGACAGCCTGCCAGTCCTTCATGGCACGATGCGCTGCCAGAATCGCCTCGTTGGTCATGGCCCGGTCAGCAGTAGCAATTTCCGTAACTATGGCGCTAGTGGCAGGATTCCTCACTGCCAAGGTTCCGGCGCTAGAAGTTCGCCACTGCCCATCGATGTAAGGGCCGGCGCGCAACAGCGCCGTGTCATTGAGCTTGATCGTCATACCTTCTCCGTTCATTCCTTGCGCAGCCGGATAAGCACATCTAAAGCGTGCTAAGCCCCCAATGGATTACTGGGTCGCCATGCACAAGGCTCGGCAAGTCTGCAGTCATCGCGACAGCAACGCCACCCCCATTTGGGGGTGCGTCGCAACTTATGCGTAGCTCAGAAATCCAATCACCAAGAGAGCGAGGAACAAGGTCTCCATCACAAGCAAGATCATAGGCCGTGGACCAATCCCCATGACTTCTTTCAAAGACGTGCGCACCCCCAGCGCAGAAATAGCCATGAGCAGCAGTATCGAAGCGCTATTGGAGAGAGTCGTGACCATTGCCAAGGGTAAAGCCACCGTTGAATTCAGGCAGAAAAGTGCGATGAAGCCAAGCAGAAAAATAGGGACCCTTGGTAACCGGTGCGTATTAGAGGTTAAAGATTTTGCCTCGGAAAACCACCAGGAAATCGCCAGAACCACGGGCACCAGCATGGCAACCCGGAACAACTTGATCAGCACTGCAACATTACCTGCTTCTTCTGAGACGCTGAATCCCGCACCGACAACCTGAGCGACATCGTGAATGCTAGCACCAATAAAAAAACCCATATCGCGGTCAGAAAAATCGAGAAGCTCCCCAACGACGGGATAAAAAATCATCGCGACGGTACTCAACCCAGCCACACCGATGACCGTAAACAAGGTCATTCTTTGACGTGCCTCACTGAGCGGTAAAACACTGGAAATCGCCATCGCTGCTGAGGCTCCACATATCGCCACGGCACCCCCGGTAAGCACACCGAAGGACCGGTCAATGCGCATAAGACGCGCCCCTATGACACCCACTCCTATCGTCATACCGACTGCACATGCTAAAAACACCAGCGGCTGCCATCCCAAATGTGTCAGGTCAGAAAATGCGACCCGTATACCCAGCAAGGCCACGCCAAACCGCAGCGCGGGCCCCGCCACCAACTCGAGTCCTTTATGCAAACGAGGCGATTCGTTCAAAAAATGGCAAGCCATACCCAGCAGAAGCCCCATCAGCATCGCGGGCACTCCGTAGCGGGAAGAAATCACACTGGCCGCTGCGGCAATGCAACCCGACAGCACCACGCCGGGCAGCAGTTGCCGTCCAAATCCTGTTTCCCACATAAGCACTCTCTGTCTATGTCAGTCCATGAGTAAAGCTCAACCGCTGCTTACCGCTATCAGGCTCAAGCTCACAGGCACAACCCAGCCCGGTAGCCTTTCGCTGCATTGGTCGTTTTGCGCGGGCTATGGCTTTCGCCGCGGGCACAGGTAGTCTAACATTTGCGCGGTCTCTCAACCGCTGTGGATACGTGCGCATGAGCAAACAAACGCGATGGACACCCCTTAACTGGCCGGATCCCTTTGAGCTCGACTCGCAACTGAGCGAAGAGCAGCGCATGGTTCGCGACAGTGCCAGTCAGTACGCTCAAGGCATGCTCGCACCGCGAGTCAAGCAGGCTTTTAGGGAAGAAAGCACCGACCCTGCGATTTTCAGAGAGATGGGTGAAATGGGGCTCCTGGGAGCCACCATTGATGGCTATGGCTGTCCCGGCGTTGACTATGTTTGCTACGGCTTAATTGCCCGAGAGATTGAGCGCGTCGATTCGGGCTATCGCTCTATGATGAGCGTGCAATCTTCCTTAGTCATGTACCCCATATACGCGTATGGCACCGCGGAACAACGTGAAAAATATCTACCCAAGCTCGCCACCGGAGAGTGGATCGGCTGTTTTGGGTTGACCGAACCCGACCACGGGTCTGATCCGGGCGGCATGGTGACACGCGCCAAAACCGTGGACGGCGGGTATCGACTGACCGGCTCAAAAATGTGGATCAGTAATAGCCCATTGGCTGACATCTTTGTCGTGTGGGCAAAAACCGACGACGACGTGATTCGCGGATTCATTCTTGAAAAAGGGATGGAAGGACTCACTGCCCCTAAAATCGAGGGCAAGCTGGCCCTAAGGGCATCTATTACCGGTGAAATCGTGATGGACAGCGTATTCGTGCCCGCCGAAAACCATCTGCCTAACGTAGAAGGTCTCAAAGGGCCTTTTGGCTGTTTAAATAATGCACGCTACGGCATTGCTTGGGGCGTCATGGGCGCGGCAGAAGAGTGTTGGCACACCGCCCGGCAATACACGTTGGAACGAACGCAATTTGGCGTACCACTGGCCTCCAAGCAAATCATCCAGCTCAAACTGGCCGATATGCAAACCGAAATCGGACTAGCTTTGCAAGGCTGCCTTCAGGCTGGGCGACTATTATCGGCAGGGGCAATTGCACCCGATTTGATTAGTCTGATTAAACGCAATTCTTGCGGCAAAGCCCTCGGTATTGCCCGCAGCGCACGCGACATGCTCGGCGGAAATGGGATCTCTGATGACTACCCCATCATGCGCCACATGGTGAACCTCGAAGTTGTCAATACCTATGAGGGGACACACGACGTCCACGCATTGATTCTGGGGCGGAGCCAAACGGGACTATCTGCTTTCTAGGGATTAAATTTTAGGTGCAGGTGCTGCCGAAACAGGGGTAAAAACTCGTCCTCGCGATGACTCACGAATAACAGCGTACTGTGACGACGCGCCTCGATCGACGACATAAAACCCAGAATGCGCTGCCGATTAATCTCGTCGAGCCCTTGCGTGGGCTCGTCCAATACCAGCAACAAGGGTGACTTCACCATCGCCCTGGCGATGAGCACCAAGCGCTGCTCACCATAGCTTAAAGACTGAAAGCTGACCGACGCCTTGTCTGGCATCTCAATAGCGGCCAACCATTCGCGCGCAATCCGTACCTGAAATTCTGACGGCGTGTCGTAAAGGCCGATGGAATCGAAAAATCCAGAACACACCACCGACAACACGTCACAACGCACAGAGTAGCGGCGATGCAAATCGCTGCCGACCAAACCCAGATGACGTTTAATATCCCAAACAGATTCGCCCGTGCCGCGACGATGCCCAAATACGGTCACGTCGTTACTGAAACATTGTAGGCAGTCCCCCGTGATCAACCCCAATAACGTCGACTTGCCCGCACCATTTTCGCCCGTAACCAACGTGTGCTGTAGAGGGGCAATTTTGAGCGTCAACTCATCGAGTATGGGACGCCCGCCATATCTCACCGTGCAGACGTTCAGCTCAGCGATGTAGGGTGCCGCGTAGGACTCCAATGCGATCGCGTCTTCTGGAAGGCTGGGCTGCTCAGCGATCAAGCCAGCAAGCTGGTGATCCAGCTGTGCACGCTGTGCCTCGCCAGACACCCCCTCGAATAACGTCATTTGCCCGCCATCCACAAGCGCGAACCGCCGAATCCATTCGGGAATATCGGCACGATTGCTGAGCAGTAAAATGACGCTGATCCCACTACTGACGGCGTGCTGCAGGGCGTCACTGAGAACAACGACAGATTGCTGATCGAGGCTGTCAAACGGGTTATCACAGATCAGTAGCCGGGATTCTTCCAAAATCGCTTTGAGCACCAGCAGCTTTCGGCTCTCTCCTGTACTGAGCTCTCGGTAAAACGCGTTTAACCGATGTCGCATCTTCAGAGTGTCGATCAACGGATCCAGCATTTTCTCTGGCGGCAGAAAATCCGCAACTCGAGTGCCCTGTTCGTCTTCGGGGATCAGATCCGTCGCCGCCAAACGGCGCTCTTGCTCGTACAACACTTGCTGACTTTCAAATGAGACCAGCGCTATCTCCTGAGGCGAGATGGATCGGAAGAGGCGCCCTGTCCGCACAAACAATTCGCCCGTCAGCAGTCGATCCAGTTGCTGCTTGCCGGAGCCATTTCGACCGAAAATACACCAAGCTTCAGCCGGCTGAACACACCAGAAAGCGACGCTGAGCCCATCGCATTCGAGGTTGCTCATCTCAATCAATGGATCGGTCGTCATTCTCAAACTCCGTCCGAGCCGGCTATTTCTCGATTCATTTGGATGCAGCTCTCAATCTGGTACCGCGGGGATATATTGCTCGCTATTTATCTCTGGAATTTATCGCTAGACTCCCCCGACCCACACTGAGTAGGCCAACAACGAATGACGGACAGCAGGGCGCATATTGAAGCTTTAAACGCCAGAGCGCCTGACTTCATTAAATTACTGGGCGGTAAAATTATCGAACTCGATCTCGGCGCCCAAGAGGCCGTCTTCGCATTCACCGTACCTCTGGACTTCTGCCACTCAGGAAACGTGGTGCAAGGGGGCTTTGTTACCGCGATGCTGGATGCCGCCATGTCCCATGCCTTGTTCGCAACCGACGAAACCATTAGTAACGTGGCGTCTCTGGATATCACGACGCAGTTCATCAGCGCTTGCCTGGGCAATCATCCGTTGAGAGCAACTGGCCGAGTCAAAAAATCCACCTTCCGCACCGCGTTTCTGGAGGCGGAAATACGCGATCAGTCGGGGGAACTAATCGCAACGGCCCAGTCTGTTGCCAAGCTGAGTCGTCATCCTTCGTAACCAACACTAGTGACTGCCTCGCTACCGTAGCCGCGGCAACACCTTCTCTGCAATGTAGGTCATTCTGCGATCACCCGCAGCAACACTCTCACCCGGAAACTGTGCCCAAAAGTGGATATCTGAGATTTGTGGATACTGTTCAATCATTGCACTGAGATTGGCAACGGCTTGATCGGCATCCCACAGTTCATAAAGACCATTTTCAATTGCGGTTTGCGCGTCTGGGAATAATGGCGTCTGGTCGGGCGGCCCAAATGCACCCCAACGAATGTATTCGTTGGATTGATACAGCACATGCTCTCCCACGCGCTCGGCTTCGGCCTCGGGATCCTCGGCAATAATTGCCCAACAGCCTAAAATAATATTTCCCTGGTCCGGTGACTTGCCGTTCGCCTTAAGGCACTCGACATAGGTATCCATGCCAATACCGCCCGTGCACAGAAACCCGTCTGCTATCCGCGCCGCACGGTCAATCGCTGGTGGCGCCATACCGCCCAGTAGAACCCGTGGCGCGCGCTTTGGCGTCGGCGTGATTTTAAAATCACCAACTGCAAAACGCTTTCCTTCAAAATTAACGGGTTCACCTGACCAGGCACGTCGCAATATTTCGATACCTTCCTCGACCAAGCTGGGTCGATGAGATATCTTGCGCCCGAACTGATCGAACTCTAACTGGCGATAACCAATGCCCACTCCGAGGTCGAAACGGCCCCCAGAAATTAGCGAGAGTGTGGCCGCATCTTCCGCCATGCGAACCGGATCTGCGATCGGCAGCAGCATCAGATTGGTTCCCAGGCGCATCCGTTCGGTGCGAGCAGCGATCGCCGCGTGAATAACCAAAGGCGAAGGGGTATAACCGTCGTCGCAAAAATGATGCTCCGTCAACCACACTGAGTCGAAGCCCATTGTCTCTGCTCGCGTGATCTGATCGAGGCGCTCAGAGTAGAATTGCTCAAAATCGATCTGCCACGGCTCCGGGTTACGAAAATCGTACCAAAGTCCAAAATCCACGTTAGAAGTCATAGTACTCCCTCTCTCAGAGGCGGGTGATGAAATCATTAAGCGCTGAGAGATATCCCTCGCGCTCTTCTATAAACGGGGCATGGCCACTCTCAGGGAACTCTACGCCCGTGGCGCGGGGGTGGTTCTGCGCTACCCAACGCGAAATGTCGGGTGAGACGAAACCATCCTGTCCACAGATAAACGACAGCACCGGTTTGTCCAGCCCCATCAACATGTCTCGTTGATCAAGATGCGCCAGTTCACCCAACGTCGCTGAGGCTCTCGCGCTGGAGTTGAGGAACGCACCGGCCATTGAAGCCAACACCGCATCAGTAGGCGGCTTGGCACAAATAGCCGTCGCCAACATCGTCAGAAAGTTGACGCGATCCTCGTTCATTGCGGCAACGTTACCTTCAACATCCTCCGGCATACCGCCGATAGCAAGATCCGCTTTCTGAGTGTAAATAGGGCTCGCGCCAGCGGTCAGCACCAGCGCCGCGCAGCGCTCTCCCAACAAGCTGGCCGCATGGGTCGCGACAGCGCCGCCTAGTGACCAACCGTTAACCACCACATCGGATAGATCTAAGTGATCGACCAGAGCAACAACATCGCGGGCAATAGCGGCGATACTCAGGTCGGCAAAATCATGATCAGATCGGCCACAGCCGCGATGGTCTAGGGTGACCACCCGATGCCCCGCAGCTTGCAGGGGCAAAATTACACCGTCCCAGCAGCGATTGTCCATGCCCCAGCCATGAATCAACACCAGCGCTTGCCCGGCTCCCCCCAGATCTTCGTAATAAATACTCTTGCTGCCATCCACTTCCAATCTTGCCATGGTCAGTTCTCCCCTCGGTGGGTAATCGCCGCCATTAACGTCGCGGCAAAATGCTCAAAGTAAGCCTCTAGATCAATAGCGTCGGGCGCGACTACCCACTGATAGATTGTCCCAAACATTGTCGAGCAGTAGCCGGTAGCGAACTGTTCAGCATCGACATCCATCCTCACCTCTCCAGCCGCCTGGCCCTGTTCAATCCACTGCTGCACGTCGCGGCGATATATGACGTGATGGTTTGCAAGGCTGGCGCGGATATCTGATTCACGCCCAAGGGACTCGTACCAAAGGA
>JADHNP010000048.1 GCA_016779445.1 Luminiphilus sp.
GTAAACCAACCTCACGCCCTCGAGATCAGCCGCGGTGCAAGGCCGCGTCTCCAGCGTGAGCTGCAGCTGATCCGCCCACTCACGCATCGCCTCCGTCGGCGCCTCACTGAATAACGTCACCGCTGCTGCGGTTTTGAGCACTGCACGGCATTTCGCCTCTGCGAGTTGTCCCTCGCCCGCGACAACAATGCGGTGCGCTTTAGTGGCAACGAATATCGGTAAATAGTCCATAGGCCCGGCACTCTACAGGCCTCACCACAAAAAAAATAATATTCTTATATTCTGGTTATATAACCATTTTATGAGAATATTTTTCTTTAATATCGCCATTATATAGGCTATTTTCTTATTTTTGCCGCAATTTAACGGACGAGCATGGATTTCACCGACAAGACACTGATCAGCCTTCTCCAGCGTGATAGCACGTTGTCGCTCGATGAGTTGGCGAAGCGCACGGGCTCCACCAAAACGCCCATCTGGAACCGCATCAAAAAACTCAAGCAGCGCGGCGTGATTCGTCGAGAGGTAGCGCTTTGCGATCCCGAGGCGCTGGGGCTGGGCGCCTGCTTTTTTATTCTCGTGCAAACGAGCGAACACGATGCCACATGGCAACAGCAATTCTTGGACGTGGTGCGCGAGCGGCCTGAAGTCATGGAGGCGCATCGGCTTGCAGGTGAAGTCGACTACCTACTCAAGGTCCGCGTCACCGACGCCAAGGCCTACGACAGCTTCTATCAAAGCCTGATTGCAGAAGTGAAAATATTCAAGGTGACCGCCCTGCTCTCTATGGAGGAAATCAAATACTCGACCGAACTTGCGTTACCCTGACAAGGCAGTGCGAACGGCACTTTACAGCTACCACCCACTGTTTACGTGGTTTTCCTTACACTTCTCGTCCGCACAGCATCTCGCTACACGCCCAGGGTTTTTTTCAGCGACCTGCCGCTGAAAAACCCTGTAATCCCAATGAGTTAAAAGTGCAGAGCGTCGCTGCACTGGAGAAGCAACTGGCAGAAAAGTGTCTCTTAGAAATAGGGTCAAATGGTCCCATAAGGTCTGACGACGTACACCGGCTTGTTGTCCAACTTCCCGCGAATCATGGGCGAACAAGGTTTCGCGCCAAGCGCGATTGCAGGCATCGCATCGGTAATGGGTATTACCGTGGTGATTGGTCGTCTTGCGGTTGGGATCCTGGTCGATAAGTTTTGGGCGCCCGGTGTCGCCGCCGTTTTTTTTATGCTCCCGACCATCGCTCTGCTAATAATCTTAAGAGGGGATGTGGGTACTTCAACCGCAATGATGATCGCTATCATGATTGGTCTGGCGGCCGGAGCTGAGCTGGATCTGCTGGCATACCTGACAAGTACGTTCTTTGGACCAGACCATTACCCGGAGATTTTCGGCGCCATCATTGCCTTTTTCTTGGTGGGTGCGGGCATTGCCCCACCGCTGTTCGGGGCTGTCGCACAGGCCACAGGCGGCTACGCGACAATGCTTAGCGTGGCCGTGGGTATGCTTGTAGCCTGTATCGCCATGTTCCTGGCTATGGGGCGTTACCCAGAGCAGGTACGATCGCCTTAAAGCAAGCCGCAGATCCGCAAAGCTATACTCCAGCTGGAGCTGCAGTGCCACACCAAGCGCGCTAACGGCCTGATCTCGAGATAGATCGCAGCCAAGCCGTCTACTTTCAAAACCCTTAATCAGTCGGTAGCGGTTCCGGCGGCAGGATGCGGAAAGGCCCCTCAGGCAATACGACATTGTTCTCTGCTACGTAGCGCTCCCACGCCGCCTCAAGCCTGGCAAGCGTCTCGGGCCGCTCCTCAGCGAGGTTGTTCTGCTCAGCAGGATCGGTCTCGAGATCAAACAGCAACCAACGATCATCGCTTAGGGGCTTTGGCATGCGCACGGCCTTCCAATTGCCGACCTTAACTGCTCGGCGCCCCCAGATTTCTACCCCAATGTGCTCATCCCTGGATCGAACAGGATTAGATTCGTTTCTCATGATCGGGGTGATACTGCGGCCCGTGAAGTCACTCTTCTCAAACGCTATGCCCGCCAATTCCATGATGGTGGGTGCAAAATCTGTGATGCTGACTGTCTGCTTCGATATCCGGCCCGGCGCTGAGATGCTCGCCGACGACAGAATGGCAGGAACTCTAATCCCCCCCTCAAAAGTAGAGCCCTTATAGCCGCGAAAAGGTGTCCCGCTGACCCAGCTCCAACCCCGATCGAAGAGCGTGAAAGACCCTGACTTACCCATGTTCTCGTAGCTGTTATCAAAAGTGATAGCGTGATCCCTGATGGCAGGTGGAGCGTGATCCGCATCCCAACTGTCAGCGCCATTGTCCGAGATGAAGATGATCACCGTATCCTCTGCGAGATCCTTTGCGTCGAGATAGGCGAGCAAACGATCTAGCTCTGTATCAACCTTCTGGATCATGCCTGCATAGATTTCCATGATCCTCGATAATCGTCGCCGTCTTTCCTCATCCAGATCATCCCAAGCAGGAACACCGGGTGGTCGCGGTGAAAAGCTCTGGCCCTCGTCAAACAGCCCCAGCTCGCGCTGCTTCGCGAGACGCTGCTGACGAAGCAAGTCATAACCCTCGTCATAGCGGCCGGAAAAGGCGTCCCCATAATCTGGGGGCAGCTGAAGAGGCCAGTGTGGTGCGGTCAATGCGAGGTATGCAAAGAAAGGCTTACCCGTGTGTGCGGTACTTTCGAGACCCTGGATAAGCTCAGAAGTAAAACTCGTGGTGGAGTAGAAATCCTCCGCCAGCTCCGGGTGGAGCTCACCATTCTTGCGATAGAGCATCGTGGGGCGGTGCACATCGGGACCCATCAAGTCTGAGAAATGACTGCCGCCTCCAAAGCTGAAACTCAGTGCATGATCGAAACCTCTCGCACCAGGACTCAACTCGCGGCCCATTCCCAGATGCCACTTGCCGGCCATCACGGTGCGATATCCACTTTCAGACAACCGCTCTGCGATGGTTGGCACTTCTTTGCGTAAGTGACCCTCGTAGCCGGGCAGCCCCATCTGGTTATCTGCCACGGTTTCGGTCATGTTGCCGATCCCTGCGATGTGGTTGTCCATACCAGACAAGAGCATTGCCCGAGCCGGTGAGCAGGTGGGTGCTGCGTAAAAACTTGTCAACATCACACCACTCTGCGCGAGTCTCAATAATGTGGGCGTCGCTATTTCACTGCCATAAGGTTCGATATCTGCGAACCCCATGTCATCGACAACCACCAGCAGAAAATTAGGGCGGCTTCTCGGGGTGTCAATTTCCGAAACCTCAATCCGCTCCTCGACATCACCACGGCAGTCAGCTGCAGCGATTGCGAGAAGCACGCAAACAAACAATCTCTGTAGTGTCTTCACCTCGGTGGCCCCTTAATCGAGATTCTGAATGACAGCGCCCAGCGGTAGCCCGGATCGACCTAGCTTACGGATGCCTCCCGCGCCCAGTGATGCTCGGAAAGCTGATCGGTCGACAGGTTTGGCTGTCGCTGATGGCAAATCTACACGCACGGTTAGAGCCTCATTCGACTGAAGACCCGGCGCGCATTACCTTCGAAGATCGACTGCCTATCAACATCTGACAGGGCTGCACAGTTATCGATGTAGCGTTTTGTGTCGTCGAAGTAATAACCGGTTTCCGGGTCAATTCCGCGAACGGCTCCCACCATCTCCGAGGCAAAAAGAATATTCTCTATCGGAATGACATCGACTAGCAGATCGATGCCGGGCTGATGGTAGACACAGGTATCGAAGAACACGTTTTTCATCACGAGCTCATTCAACGACGGTAGCTTGAGCATGTCCGCCAAACCCCTGAAACGACCCCAGTGATAGGGAACCGCACCACCACCATGGGGGATGATGAACTTGATAGTCGGAAAGTCCTGGCAAACAGTCGACATCATCAACTGCATAAATGCGACCGTATCGGCGCTCAGATAGTAGGACCCTGTGGTGTGGAACGCCTCATTGCAACAACCGCTCACATGGATCATGGCTGGCACGTCAAGCTCACACATCTTTTCGTAAATGGGATACCAATACCGATCACCCAGGGGAGGCGAATTCCAGTGACCACCCGATGGATCCAGATTGAGGTTGAATCCCACAAAGTCGAATTCGAGGACGCAACGCTCAAGCTCTGCCAAGCTGTTATCCAGACCCGCTCCCGGTGTCTGGGGCAACTGGCAGCCACCAATGAAGTTTTCGGGATATAACTGGGTCAGCCGGTATATAAGCTCATTACAGTGCTCCGACCAAAATTTACTGGTGCTTTCGTTGCCGACGTGATGTCCCATCCAGCTGGCCCGTGGCGAAAAAATCGTGAGATCTGTCCCTCTCTCGCGCTGCAACTTCAGCTGCGCCCCCTCGACACTTTCCCGTAGCTGATCGTCGGAGATATCGATCACGCCTTTCTCATGTTGAAAAAGAGGGTCTCTTGCAAGGTCCGCCTTCTGTTGCTCGCGATACGCACCCAGCTCCTCGGGCGCTGTGGTGTAGTGGCCATGACAATCGATGATCACTGCAAGTCCTCCCAGTCGCTGAGCGAATCCAGATACACAAGGCCTGCCTCTTCCAAGCGTGGACGCATGTTGTACATATCGAGGCCGAGTTCACCGCCGGCCAGGCGTTCCCGTTTACTCGCCTCGTTGTCTTCGCGAGCCTGCGCTGCGTCTCGGGCGGCTTCGGCGCTGCTACGAGGCACGACAACGACACCGTCGTCATCTGCTACCACCACATCGCCCGGCGTAACGAGTTGTCCTGCACATACCAGGGGAACATTGACCGCACCCAAGGTGTTTTTCACCGTGCCCTTGGCGGACACTGCGCGGGACCAGACCGGAAAGTTCATCTCGTGAAGGTCGGCCACATCGCGGACGCCGGCATCAATAATCAGACCGCGGACGCCCCGGGCTTGGCAGGAGGTCGCCAGCAGGTCACCAAACATCCCATCCGCATTATCTGTTGTGCAACCAACCACCAAGACGTCGCCTGGCTGGCATAGCTCAATGGCCACATGAATCATCCAGTTATCTCCGGGTTGGGCCAAGACCGTAATGGCGCTGCCCCCGATCTGGGCGCGCGGGTATATTGGGGTGATGTAGGGCTTCATGAGACCCGAGCGGCCCTGTGCCTCGTGCACCGTTGCGACACCGAACGCGCCCAGGGCATCCACAGTGTCTGCACTCGCTCGGTCAATGTTTCTTACTGCCACTGTCTTCATTTATGGACCTCGCTTGGCTGGAGCAGGAACATAAAGCACGCCGCGGCTGAGCAGTCGTGCCGTGCGCAGGAGTCCCGCTTTCTTAATATTTGGAAGCTCACCTGATTCGTCGATCTCAAGGGAGATGGAGAATTCTCCCGAGGGATGCTCAACGGAAATCTGTTTGGTCTCACCCGGCGGCACGTTGACCAGACCTTCGGCCACCGAGCCCGGGATGATGGCTGCCGTTGCGGCCGATACCGCTCCCAGCACGCCTACGGCGCTGTGGCATTTGTGAGGGATAAAGGTCCGGGTATTAATCAATCCGCCGTGCAGGGCCGGGGAAATCAGACACATCTTTGGCACCGCTTTGTCGGCGACATCACCGAGGTTCATCATGGGACCCAGTTCGACGCGGATGGATTCCAGTCGGGATTTCAGAGCCTGATCGCCGTTGAGCGTTTCCGGGCTCTCGTACCCCGTCAGACCAAAATCTTTGGCCAGTAACGCCACCAATGGCATCCCGTTATCCACGCAAGTGACCTGAACCCCTCCAACGGAATCAACAACGTTCCCAGTGGGTAGCAAGGAACCACAAATAGAACCTGCCACATCCAGATAGTTACAGATAACCGCCGCCGCTGTGCCGGGCACACCATCAATCGCAGTATCACCCTCGTATTCCATGACACCATCTGGTGTAGCCAGAAGCAGCTCACAAAGCTTGCCGCTATTGACCATATGCACGGTAACGTGGGTATTCCCGGGTTGAGCCTGAACTAGCCCCGCTTCAACAGCAAAGGGCCCCACACCCGCTAAGATGTTGCCGCAGTTGGGCGTTGCATCGACCACATCTTCGCCCACAACCACCTGGGCAAAGAGAAAGTCGATGTCAGCATCATCACGCGTCGAGGGCCCTACGATGGCGACTTTGCTCGTGAGGGGGTCGGCACCGCCCAAACCGTCTATTTGCCGCGAACCTCGGCCAACAGCATCAACAAGAATGGCGTTCCGCACATCAGCTTCTGATGGCAGATCAGAGGCCAGAAAGTAAAGCCCTTTCGAGCTACCTCCGCGCAACTGCATGAAAGGGATCCCCAGCTGTTTCATGGAACCAACCTTGATGACGAAACCCCAGTGTAGGGGCGCCCTACCAGGCCAACCAATGCAATTTCATTGTGTGTCCATGGGAAAAATTTGCTGCTGAGAGGGACTGGCGTGACGGAGATTTGCCATGAGATTTCGTAAATGAGGTGCTATCGTGTAAAAGAAACTCATAGATCTCTCCCTTATGACCGTAACCCAGCTGGGCATCACCGAAATCAGTTTGCGCCATCTCAAATCGGCGCTGTATGTCTTTGACTACAAGAATGTCACCCGAGCCGCCAACAAGCTGAACCGTTCCCAGACCGCTGTCACCAAGGCCGTGAGAGAGCTGGAGGCAGAACTGGGTTGCATCCTATTCGACCGGTCGTCGGTCGGCATGATGCCCACTGTTCACGGGGAAGCCCTGGCACATCGGGTAAAGCTTGCAGCCGCAGAATTTGACCGAGCAGGTGCGGCCTATCAGCGCTTCGTACCCGGTGGTCGGAGCTATCAATCCATACCCATATTCTCTATGGACATCAGCTATAAGCGCCTGGCGGCCTTTGTCGCATTGTTTCAGGCCCGCGACATCAACGAGGCCGCAAAGTTGCTCGGGGTGACTAAAGCGGCAATCTACAACTCGGTTCGTCAGATGGAGGAGCTGCTCGAGCTGGAGCTTTTTGAGAGGGAGCCGGGCGGCGTATCTCCGACCAGCTTCTGCGCTGTTCTCGCTCGACACACGAAGCTGGCGTTCGCCGAAATTCGTCACGCACTCGACGACATTGCAAGCCTCGATGGCGTTACCAGCGGGCAAGTCGCCATTGGTACACTGCCCTATACGCGGACCTATCTCACTCCCAAAGCGATCAATCGGCTGCTCAGGCGACACCCGCAACTGGGCGTAACAACACAGGAAGGGCCTTACAACCTCATGCAGGCGGGCCTTCGCAGTGGCGATCTCGATGTGATTGTTGGAGCCGTGCGGCCTACTGAGGCGGGTGCTGACTTCAAAACTGAAACACTCATAGAGGACCGTCTCGCTGTGATTGCGCGCAAAGGGCACCCCCTTACGCAAAAAAAGCAAATCGACTTTCGGGATCTTCAGAATCTGGAGTGGGTGCTGCCAGCTGCGGAAACACCCTCGCGCCGATTGTTCGACGAGACATGCCGGGGATACAGCATGCAAACACCTAAGCATGCTGTGCAAACCAGCTCACAGTCGATGGTTCGGGGCCTGCTTCTCGATAGCGATCGAGTGGCCCTCGTATCGGAGCACCAGATCTTCTATGACCGAAAGGCGGGCTTGCTGGAAGTTCTACCCGTAGACCTCGAAGAGACCTATCGCCCCATCGGCATCACCCTGCGGGCCCACACGCAACCCTCACCGGCGGCAACGCTGTTTCTTGAGGAGCTTCGCCGAGTGGCTAAAGAGCTTAAGCAGTGAGCTGTCGCTCAATGCGGTCCAGCACCCGCATGGCGGGCAAACACTGACCGACACTGCCGTTTGGCTCACGTCCCTGTTTAATCGCTGAGAAAAACTCGCGGTCGATCAGTTCGATACCATTCATGGAGACATCGATCTGGGACACATCAATCTGATGACCCTTGCCATCGCAGAGATCATCGTAACGAACAAGGTAGGTGCCGTTATCGCAGATGTATCGGAAGTCAGTGCCCAACGGACCATCATTATTGAAAGACAAGGACAGAGTGCAGACGGCACCCGACGCGCTCTTCATTAAAATCGCCATATCCATGGCGATGCCGAGCTCTTCATTGATTGGCCCCTGCACCGCAAAGCACTCCGCAATGTCTTCTCCAGTTTGATACATAAACAGATCGACCGTGTGACAGGCATGATGCCAAAGTAGGTGATCGGTCCAGCTTCGCGGCTGACCCAGCGCATTGAGATTACTGCGACGAAAGAAATACGTCTGCACATCCAACTGCTGAATCGACAACTCGCCCCCTGCAATACGCTCATGTATCCATTGGTGACTGGGATTGAAGCGGCGAACATGACCCGCCATTGCAATCAAACCCGTTTCGAGTTGCAGCGCAGCCAGAGCCTCAGCCTCTTTCAGGTTGTCTGCCATAGGAATCTCTACCAAGACATGTTTGCCAGCGCTGAGTGCTTGCATCGCCTGTGAGGCATGCAAAGGAGTGGGTGTTGCCAAAATCACCGCTTCGACTCCTGGCTGAGCGAGCCCCGCTTCCAAATCCAATGACCAATGGGGAATATCACGCTCGTCAGCCACCTTACGAGTCGCTTCTTCCACACCACCGACGAGAGACACCACCTCGACACCATCGATACACGCAAGAGCATCCAAGTGCTTGTTTCCAAAGGCGCCTTCACCGGCGAGACAGATCTTTATAACGCGGACTCCTTGGGCCAATACTCCTCGGGCCAATAAAGGCGCATAGGATTATCGACAAGAAGCTGCCTCTGCAACCCCCTCGTCACCGCGATTTTAGGAACGAAGTCCACCAGCTTGCCGTCGTCAGGCATGTGGGTCTTCATGTTTGGGTGGGGCCAGTCTGTTCCCCAGAGCACGCGATCTGAAAAGTTCTCGACCACGGTACGAGCAAATGGCACAACATCCTCGTAACCACGTTCAGACCCAACACCAGACAGACGCTCCGGGCAACTGACCTTGGACCAGAAGTTGTCGTTATCACTCAGCAAACGTAAAAATAACTCAAACGCCGGACCATTGATGGGCGCCGTAATATCTGGCCTTCCCATGTGATCAACAACCACTGTCGTTGGGAGTGTAGTAAAAAAACCGTAATACTCGGCGAGATCAGCGGCCTCAAAGTAAATGACGATGTGCCAACCAAGAGGTGTAATTCTCTCGGCTATGCTTTGCAGATCATCGAAGGGCAAGGCATCGACCAGTCGCTTGACGAAGTTGAAGCGCACACCCCGCACACCCGCATCATCTAGCATCTTAAGCTCTTCGTCGGTAACGCTCGCACGCACGGTAGCTACCCCACGGGCCGTTCCCCTAGAGTTCAACAGTGCGTCCACAAGAGCTCGATTGTCTGCACCGTGACACGTCGCCTGGACAATGACATTGCGATGGACGCCAAGATGATCCCGCAAGGCCCAAAGCTTGTCTTTGCCAGCGTCACAAGGGGTGTACTTGCGTTCAGGTGCAAAAGGAAATGTATCGGCAGGGCCGAATACATGACAGTGCGCGTCAACCGCACCCGCCGGCAGCTTGAACTCCGGTGTGGATGGCTCTGGATGGAATACTAACCAATCAGGATCCATGGGCGCCTCAGAAGTGATTGTCAGCGGGGATCACGAAGCCGGTGCAGGGATGGGTGGCAGGCCGTCCTCGAGCACCCGCTGCAGATTTTCGACCGTCCCTCGGGTCATCACGGGTTCCACGCCCAAGTCCTGCAGAAGCTGCGCCGAAGCCTTCATCTCATGGAGGCGCCGCTCTGCGTGAGAACCCGTGCCGCTTACCAGTCGGTGCACCAGCGACTCATCAGCCTTCGCAATCTCTGACGTTAAATTGCTCCAAAGCCAAGAGGAGAGGTTTGCACGATCGGCTGCCTGCAGCGCTTCAATCATTACTCCTGCCAGACCTTTCATGAAAACGCTCCGCAGAAGTTTGCGCGTAGCCGCATCTCCAGGCTTTTCGCCTAGACACTCCACCGGCATACCAAGAGAACCGAAAATATCAACGAACCGATCGGCACCTGTGCCCGACGCTAGTGCGGTTGTCCGCAACCCGTTTACGGGAACCACAGCCAGCAGTGCAACATCAACAAAGGCGATGTGACGTTGGAATGCGCGAGCGGCTAAATCGATCTTTAGCGATGCTGACGCCGTCGAAAAATCCGCATAAATCGTGCCTGCGGGGATGTCGTCAAATGCTTGGTCCAGCGCTTCCATGGCGTCGGTGGCCGCAGTCAGCGCTATGACCACTGCAGCGTCTTGGATAGCTCCTGCCGGACTATCACATCTGACTACTCCGTCAGGCGTGCAAACATCAGCGGGGTCATAGGCACTAACCTGAATTGAAGATTGGGCAAGATCGGCAGCAATCCGACTCCCCGCCTCACCCAACCCAAAAACGCCCATGCGCATCAGAGGTTCTCCAGAATGATCAGCCCCGCTGCCGTGTTAGAGGCGGGAACATGGAAGTGGCGATAGACCTCCCGCGCGTCCTCATCGAGAGCGCCCCGCATGATCATCCACATGACTAACTCGGCCCCCTCTGATCCTGCCTCTCTCAGATACTCAACGTGTGGGATGCGGACCAGCCGGTCTACGTTCCGGGTCAGGTCATCGAGAAACGCAATATCAAAATCTGCGTTTACCAAGCCGGCACGCTCACCTTGCAGTTGGTGAGACATGCCTCCCGTGCCAAAGATGGCGACCTTGAGATCTTCCGGGAATGCCTCCACCGCTTTACGAATGGCCTTACCCAGCTGGTAACAACGGTTCCCTGTAGGAGATGGGTATTGGATGACGTTCACGCAGAGCGGAATCACCTTACAAGGCCAAATATTGGGCTCCCCACAGGTGATCGACAATGGCACGGTAAGTCCGTGATCAACGGGCATCTCGTTGGCAATCGTCATATCGAACTCGTCGAGGATCAGCGACTCAGCAAGATGCCATGCCAGTTCGGGATGGCCTTCTACAACCGGCACTTTCCGGGGGCCATAGCCTTCATCAGCCGGCTGAAAGCTCTCTGCGACACCGATGGCAAATGTAGGAATCAGTTCCAGAGAAAACGCCGAGGCATGGTCGTTATAGACAATGATGACTACGTCTGGAGCCTCATTTCGCATCCACTCTCTTGCAGGCTCATAACCATCAAATAACGGTTTCCAATAATCTGTTTGAGTCTTTTTGTGATCCACCGCAGCACCGATTCCCGGCACATGGGAGGTTCCGACGCCTGCAAACAACCTAGCCACTGCGATTCCACTCCTTCTGATACCGGTTACCCTGTATTGGACGACCACCATTAATCATCATGGCCTTAAAGTGCTCGTCCGGCACACCTTCCATGCGCGCCCCAATCTCCTGCATGTTGATTCCATCGATAATCGCCAGCTTAAACGTGTAATAGATGTTTCCTCCCAGTCTCAACATACCGACCCAATCACGTTGCAAAACAGCATCGCGTTGCTCTGGACTCATAGGAAAAGCATCCAAATAAGCTGACTCGTCTCGTCTAAATTGCTCCCTATTCCCTTCTTTATTCAGCGACATACAGAACATATTGAGGTGATAGCCTTGTCGCGAGTGTTCCGGATCAAAAACGTAAGTGCCGGGTATATCGCTATAATCGCGGTCTTTTCTCATGGGCGTCTCAGTCAATTTATGCTCAGAATTCTACCGGTCTCTGCGTCTCAAGCGTTATCAGGAAAATTAGAAACGCGCTGAATTAAGTTAACCGATAATGCGCCTTAGCAGGTGAAGAACCCATGGCGCTCATCTCTGCAGCGCTGTTTAAGTAACCTTAGACGAGCGGTTAATAAGCGTTCTGATCTGGCTAGTTTTACTGCGGCCACGCATGTCTCGGTGAAGACGATCGGTCTTAGCATGGCACATGGCGGCTGTTCGAATCCGCTTGGTCTCACCGCACTTTTTAACACCCAATGTTATTGGACTGATTACTTTGCCATCTATACTAGGTAGACAGCAGGAAAAATGTCGGTAACGCCCCTCCTGTAAGAGTCGAATAGCGGCTCCTACTCCTCCGAACCCTCCCCCGACAATCGCTACCGAGAATGCTTTATCAGAAATGCCCGCCATGAATACCCCCCATAACGCTTGGCTTTGCGAAACCTTGGGCCACGGCGTATTGACGTGCTTCAAAACCCGCGCAGAAAGACAGCGGTCTGTCGCGTCACTGCGTCGAAAAAGTGAACAGACACAAAATAGGAAATGGAGCGGGAAACGAGGTTCGAACTCGCGACCTCAACCTTGGCAAGGTTGCGCTCTACCAACTGAGCTATTCCCGCAGACTGTCAATTGTAGGCGCACTCAGACTGGCGTCAACTCCCAGGGCCAACAGCATCTTGCTCTTCCAATGTTGCGAGGAAAGCTCTGAAGTAAATAATCATTGACCACAGCGTCAACAACACTGCCGCCGCAAGCAGCACTAGTCCAAGCAACCTGAGTTGCTCACCCGCTGGCTCGGAGGGGTACCACAACAAAATGGGAATCGCCGTCATCTGTACGCCCGTTTTTAGCTTGGCAATTGAGTTGACTGAAACGGACGCACGTTTTCCGAGCTGTGCCATCCACTCACGCAGCGCACTGATCACAATTTCACGTCCAATCACCACCATCGCCGCCAGAGTAATGAAGACGTTATCCATGCGGTGCAGCAGGAGAATCAATGCTACTGATACCAGCAATTTATCCGCCACGGGGTCAAGAAAAGCACCGAACTGAGAAGTTTGCCCAAGACGTCGGGCCAACCAACCGTCAAACCAGTCCGTCACGCTCGCAACAATAAACACCATCGCCGCTCCCACAGTCGAAATCGGCGGCGGTAAGTAATAGCAAATCACCATCAGAGGAATGGCAGCCACCCTCAGGCCAGTGAGCAAATTGGGCACGGTGAATAGCAAACAAAATCTCCCTGTTGATACCCCGATTCTGACACAGCGCGCCGCCCCGGGTCAGTCATTTACTGTGTGCAGGTGATCATATATCGCATGAGCGATTGCGCCACTGATACCGTTAATCTTCGCCAGCTCCTCAACGCTGGCATTCTCGATAGCTTTGGCACTACCAAAGTGGCGTAAAAGGTCGCGTCGCCGTTTTGCACCCACACCAGGAATGTCCTCTAGGAGAGATTGTTTACGGGCCTTGGCTCGCTGCCCACGGTGACCGCTAATAGCAAACCGATGCGCCTCATCTCTAATTTGCTGAATCAGGTGCAACCCCGGATCGTCACCACGTAATCTCATTTCGGCACCTGAATCAGCATCGATCAGCGTTTCAAAGCCAGCCTTCCTTGTTGTTCCTTTGGCCACGCCAACCACCTTGACGCTGGTAATATCGTGAGTAGCTAAAACCTGTCGCGCCTGGGTCACCTGCCCCTTGCCACCATCTATGAACAGGATATCCGGCAACTGCCCTTCTCCAGAGGCAATACGTCGATAACGACGCTCCAACGCCTGCTGCATGGCGGCATAGTCGTCGCCCGCTGCAACGTCCTTAATATTAAACTTGCGATAGTCTGCCTTGCGCGCACCATTGCCATCAAACACCACACAGGAGGCAACCGTCGCTTCACCAGAGCTATGGCTGATATCAAAGCATTCCATGCGAGATGGAATGATCTCCAGATCAAGTGCGCGACGAAGCGACTCCAGACGACCGGCCATCGTTTGCTTGCCTGCCAGAAAGGAGCGCAAATTATTTTGCGCATTATGCGCCGCCATCTCCAACCACCGTGCACGGGAATCACGCACCTTTTGCCTAATCAGCACCTTGCGGCCAGATTGCGTCGCCAACGTATCCTCCAGCAACAAGCTGTCCGCCACAGGATGACTCACCACGATCTCTTGCGGGATCTGCTGCTGCCCCGAAAGGTAAAATTGCGGCAGGAACGCCTCCAGAATCGCCTCCGGCGACTCATCAAGGCGGGTCCGAGGGTAATAACTTCGGCTACCCAAAACACGCGCTTCGCGAACAAACAGCACCTGCACACAGGCGTGACCGTGTTCGGAAAAAACCGCCATCAAATCGAGATCACCCCGTGTCCCTTCGATATTCTGGGTAGCCTGCACGTTCTGTAGTTGTGAAATCTGATCCCGAATTTCCGCAGCTTTTTCGTACTCCAACTCGATAGCTGCGGCTTCCATATCATCGGCAAGCCGACTCATTAAGTCTTGCGAGCGACCGTTGAGAAATAAGACCGACTTATCAATCTGCTCTTGATAGTCCTCGTCGGAAACGAGTCCTACACAGGGTCCGGAACAGCGTCCAATCTGATATTGCAAACAAGGACGAGAGCGATTTCGAAAATAGCTGTCTCGGCACTGCCTGACTTTAAATACCTTTTGCATCAGGTGCAGCGTTGATCGCACAGCGCCCGAGCTAGGATAGGGCCCAAAATAAGCACCTTTGCGACGCTTGGCTCCGCGATGAAAGCTCAACCGTGGCCATTGATCCTCAGAAGACAGATAGATATAGGGATAGGATTTATCGTCTTTTAACAGGATATTGTAAGGCGGCCGGGACTGCTTGATCAGATTGTGCTCCAGCAACAAAGCATCCCGCTCTGTGGTGGTCACGGTCACCTCGATATTGTGAATACGCGCGACCAGTGCCATGGTTTTAGCCGACAGGCCAGACGCTCTAAAATAGCTGGTAACGCGATTTTTAAGATTTTTCGCTTTACCAACGTAGAGCAAGTCTCCCGATTGGTCGAACATCTGATAGACACCGGGTCGTGTGGTGAGCTGGGCCAGATACGACTCGGAATCAAACTCCGTCATGACTTGGCAGACTCGGCTGTGCATCCCATCACACGCGGCTCGAGCTCCAAAGCCACGCCAAAAGCACTTTCAACACTTTTGGCAATGTCGTCTGCCAAGGCCAGCCATGGCGTTGCCGATGTTGCGCCACACCCAATCAGTACCAAGGCATGATCATCAGAGACTTTTACGCCATTGCGCTCTACACCCCTCCAATCTAGCCGATCAATCAGCCAGCCGGCGGATACCTTCACAAGCCCCTCCGATGCGGGGAAAATAGGCAGCCCTGGTTGGTGCCGAGCGAGCACATCTGCATCGTCTTGGCTCATTAAGGGGTTTTTAAAAAAACTACCCACATTGGGCGTCACCACGGGGTCGGGTAACCGCTCTCTCCGGATCGCCATGACCGCAGCCAGCACCGCGTCATGGGATAACGGCGCATCGCTCAATCGCGCTCGCAAGCTAGGGTAGGACGCCTGAACCACCGCCTGACGGTCGAGCGCAAACTCCACCGCCGTAACAATCCAGTGTGCGCCCGCCTCATGCTTAAAAATGCTGTCGCGGTAACCAAACTCACAAGCGTCGCGCGATAACTGCAAGCGTTCACCCGAATATCGATTTGTCACGTGCACCGCACGAATCCATTGCGCCACTTCTACACCATAGGCGCCGATATTTTGAATCGGTGCGGCGCCCACAGACCCTGGAATTAACGCGAGATTAGCCAGGCCGTTCAAACCTCGATGATGGCACCACACGACAAAATCATGCCAAGTCTCACCCGCCCCGACACAAACCACCGCGACTCGGCCATCATCAGCCCGCAATTCACGCCCTTTTATTGCCACGTGAAGTAGCGTCCCCTCTATCACGGGCTGCAATACCACGTTGCTGCCGCCACCCAGCACTTCTATCGGCTCGCTCACAACCGCCTCATGCAGCGCTTTATCGAGTTCAACTAATGTGGACACCGTCACCAAGTGATTCGCGGTTGCATTGAGCCCGAGCGTATTGAATCTCGTCAGGTCGCCACTAGTACGCATAGCATCAGTTTTCCAGGGCCAATAGCTGCCTGATGGCGATCAGGTCTGCCTCAGTATCAACGCCAGTTGGCGCGGGATCGGGCGCCACCTCGATCTGTATATGTGCATCATTCGCCAGCGCTCGCAGCTGCTCTAATGACTCACTTTGCTCCATTGCCGTCAGTGGCCAGGTCACAAATTTTTTAAGGAAGCCCACGCGATAAGCATAGAGACCCACATGTCGATACATCGGTGCCGCAAGAGTCCCCTGACGGTGTCCCGGTATCGGTGCACGAGAAAAATACAGTGCTTTACCACTCTCAGTTGCGACCACTTTGACGATGGATTCTTGAGCCGCGATATCCCGGTCAAGTGGTTCCATCAGTGTCGCCATGTCCGCACTGCTATTCCCATTCAATAAGGCTGCAACCCGTTTAATGTTCGTTGCCGGCATCAATGGTTCGTCACCCTGTAAATTCACGACGATTTGGTCATCTGCCAGTCCCAATTGCGCTACCACTTCCGCCAACCGGTCTGTCCCTGAGGCGTGATCCTCTCGTGTCATGACAACTTCGGCTCCGCGCGCAGTCATCTCTTTTGCAATACGCGCGTCGTCGGTCGCCACGATCACTCGATCGGCATCAGCCTGCATGGCTCGCTCCCAAACCCAGGCAATCATGGGTTTTTCTAAAATCGGCAATAGCGCCTTTCCGGGAAGCCTGGTGGAGCCATATCGAGCGGGAATAACAATCTGAAACATCAATACCTCGGTCAGTTATTCAATCCGTGCGCAGGGTTACCGCCAATTTGGCGAGCAATGATGGGGGCAATCGAGTTTCGATTTCCACTACCCATAGACGAGAGGCAATCTCG
>JADHNP010000049.1 GCA_016779445.1 Luminiphilus sp.
AGCCAAGCGATGCCCAGACATAGGCCTGCCCGGAGCGCCGCTTCACATCGGTCCCATCCAAGAGCATGAAAGACAACATGTACTGGCTATCGGCATAGCCTTCTATCGCTGTTTCCCTAAAACCCTCGAACGCCAATTTCCGGTTACGAATCTGCCCTTCTCCCTCAAAATAACTGAGCGCAATCATGTACCGGCTTTCGATGAGACCCTCAGCAGCCGCTTTGCGAAAGTGAATCAAACCCTGGGCCCAACTCTTTGCAGCGCCGCGACCCTCGACATACATCATGCCCAGATTGTGATTCGCCTCCGAAAGCCCACCCTCGGCGGCACGTCGATACCAGTCCATGGCAACATCGTACTGCTGGGTGACGCCTAAACCTTCCTCATAGAGGTAGCCAATATTGTGCTGAGCCTGAGGATCTCCCGCCGATGCGAGGTCGTACCAAGCGCGCATTGCGGTAGCGTAGTGCTGACGATCCATGGCAGCGAGCCCTGCGCGGAGCTGGTCTTCTCGGTTATCGGCAACACCCAACAGTGGCAACCAAAAAGCCGCACAGAGCAAAATGCCTCGCCTAATTACGCTCACGACCCTTGACCTCCTCCTGACGATCCAGCGTGCCGCCCAAAATTGCACCCTCACTGATACAACCAGCCAGCGCACCAGAATCATCAATCACCGGTATGGCCTCACCAACAAATTGGCGCGCAACACTCAGAGCTTGCTGCAGATCATCACTGAGTTTGAGAACCAAATAATCGGCGTTAATCAGGGAGGAAGCGGCACTGTTCTGTGCGGCGAGGGCAGTAAGAATGGGCACCACCCCTAGCAGCTTGCCCTCGGTATCCACCACGTAGGCCTCCGTTCTGTTCGACGCCCGCAGGTGCGCGACCATCTCCTCGCCGGTAGCAGCTTCGCTGACCGGTGTAATGACCTCGACTTCAAGCTCTGATACCGAGATATCCTTAAGTGACAGAAACTCTCTTCCCTGACGTAGGTCAAAGCCACGCATGATGAGTTGCCGGTCAAAAAAGGAATAACAAAACAAACGAGTTGATATAAACGACGACATCGATACGGCGAGTATGGCCGCCACTGCAAACTCGTAACTACGGGTAAATTCAAAAACAATCAGTACCACGCCGATTGGCGCGCCAATAACGGACCCCGCCACCGCCGCCATCCCCACAACCGTCAGCATAACGACGGCCGATGGATCGTACCCAAGACCAACAGCAATAAAGCCTGCCAGGTAACCCAGGGACGCACCCAAAAACAGCGCCGGTGAAAAAACACCACCTACAAGACCCAAGCCAATACACACTACCGTCGCGGCAAGCTTGGCCAGCAGCATGAGAACCGCCTCACCCACCATTTTTTCGCCGGCCAGCAGGTCATTAACCGATTGCGTGCCCAATCCAACCGCCTCCGGCACCAACATGCCTATGATGGCCATCAGGGTTGCCGCGAGAAGGACCATGGCCAGGTCATTATTTCGCGCCTTGGCCCAGGCTGCGGTCATGAGTAGCGATCGCATAAAGACAATAGCCAGAAGGGCAGCACAGGCGCCCAGCCCAAGCACTATCGGTAACAATCCCCAGTCCGTACCCACCGCCGTAACAGAGTAGGGCGATACGCGGTCAAAAAAGAGGGGGGTCACGGCTGTTGCCACGATTGCAGAGACGGTAATGGGCGCCACAGCGCGAATGGCAAAGTGTCTGAGTATGGCTTCCGATACCAACACTACTGCCGCAATGGGTGCACCGAAGCCCGCTGAAATCGCAGCCGCCACTCCGCAAGCGACATAAATATCAGGCGTCAGCCTGGTGGGAAACAAGGCCCGCACTTGTGCCCCGACCGACGCGCCAAAATGCAGCACTGGCCCATACTGCCCTACCGACGCGCCGGCACTGGCTGAAATAAACGCTGCCGTTGTTGAGATAAATCCCTGGCGCGCAGGGAAGGCCGCATCGGGGCGATGAGCACCCAGAATGGCGTCCGCAGGCCCGTGCCAGCGGTCCATTTTAAAGGCTTGCTTGAGACCATAAATACAGAAGGCACCAATAATGAGTGCGGCCCAGCGAATCAGGCCCGAACTCAGCACACTTTGACCCGCCATTTGCTGCCGGATCACCCCGTCGATAGCGCCCACGCCCAAAACAAACAGGTTAGCGGCGAGACCGCCGAGTATGCCAATCACCACGCCAACAAAAAGAACTCTTAACAGTTCCAATCCCAGTTCTTTCGGTGAAGTGTTCAGGAGTAACATTTGAGTGCCGCCGTCTTTTTTAGGGTCTCCACCGGGTACTCGGCTTGGTGTTCTCTGATATAGCGATCAAAACATTGCTTGCGCTGCGCCTCGGTCGGTTCTTTCTGGGCGCAAGCCCCAAGGGTCAGTAACACAGCCGCCTTTATCGCCACACTCACTCGCACTCTTTCACTGCTAAAGCTCATGATGAGACGCTCCCCTCAGCCGATGAGGCCATATTGGCCTCATCAAGGACGTTGCCCAATCGAATCATTGCGCTCGCCATGGCGTCCTCGACGTTCGCAGCAAATGAAGCACGCTTGTCAACCGCCATCTCATATTCGGTAATCAGCGTAGAAGCATCCTGTGTCAGCGCATTGAGACGGGTTTCGGTTTCCTCCGCATCCTTGCTCGCACTGAGCAGGGCATCTTCCAAATTACGGGTCAGCTCTTCTTTTCGCCGCTGGATAGGTTCTAATCTGCCCGAGTACTGTCGGTCGGCCGCTCTCTCTGCTTCCGCCATTTTTTGGTCCAATTCTTCAATGCGACGGCGTTGGTCTCTGATGGCCTCTCTCTGCTTCTTCATCCACTCGATATACTGATCAATCGAGTCCTCGTAATCGAGCTCCGCATTCGATTCTTCCGATGCAAAATCGTTACTGGTCAGTGACTGCAGCACCGTTGCAGGTGGTTCCAGTGTCTCGGAACCCAGCTTTTTTATGAGCTCACTGGCTTGATCTGCTTCCAGCTGAATCTCGGCAATCTGATCTTTGATTTGTTCTCCCTTTTCTAGCGCAATGGTACTTTGCTGTGCACTGACATTGGCCAGCTGGGTAGTGAGTGAGCCCAACCATTGGTTTTCGGTACCCGATAAATCATCGTCACACGGTTCGCCACGAAGACCGGCATCAATAAAGGTAATACAGCGTCGGGAATCGGCCAATCGCGTGGCGCCTAACTCAAGTTCAGCACATACATCGCGGTAATGCTTGAGTGTTTCCAATTCACGGCCAAAACACGTATCCAGTGCCTGCAAGCAGCTCGACGTCACATTACCGAGCGCCCCAACGAATTCGCTCATGTCATCGCCGTACTCACCAAAGTGCTCGGACGGATTACTGGCGCGTTCATCCTGCACGCCCTGGCGGGCCACAGTGACCGATCCAATCAGTTGATCCGCATGGGCAATCGTGCCCACCAGCTGCTGCTTGGGCGTTATAGACGCTGTTGACGCCTCATCCTGCGGTGACGCCTCTTGTGACAGGGCGGGCTCATCAGGCGCTTCAGCTGCAAACGACGCTGACTCGGGCGAGACGGCCTCAAGAGGCTCCGCTGCAGCCCGCGCACCCTCAATGACGTCAAAAGCAGGGGCATCAGCCACCGAGGGTTCAAGGCCTTCCTGCTGCTCCTCTTCAAGAGTCGCTGTCGAAGGCGCTTCAAAGCTCGCCGCAACGAAAGGCGCTCCTGCTGGATCGGCCTCAGTCGTGGATATCCCCTCTTGATTGCTAGGCTCATTCCACTCAGGTGTTACCTCTTCCGCAGAAAGTGCGGCAGCCGGCTCAGCGATACCGCCTTGCCCTGGCACCTCCCGATGTGCCGACAGAATGGTATCTCGTAGTTCCTCAGCGATAATGCGCAACGAAATGCTTTGCTCGGCGAGATCCGGTGTATCCTCGATAGCCGCGAGACAATTATTTAAAACCACCGCGCGATCTGCCATACCTGCCTCATCACCCGTCATCAGGATGGCGTGCAGCACTTCGTGGCGAAAGGAAACGAATCCCTCTGACAGCGGCGCCATCCCCTCGGGAATTTGACACAGCGCCGCCCCTACCGCCCTTAAATCCGCGTCGCTGTCTGCGTTGATCAGCGCAAACTGATCTGTCACAGCCTTGATCACCTCACTCATGGTGCCCCCCCTGTCCACTGCTTCCTGAGATTGCGAGGAGGGCTCCTCTGGGGGTGCAATGTGCTCTTCAGAAGAAACCGGTGTCGCCGACTCCTCAGTAGCGGTGTCTTTGTCGTCATTCGATGACTTACCAAACAAACCGAAGAGCTTCATAGCGCGCTTTATCCCCCAGACAGTGCCTCACAATCTGCCTCCGTGACATCATAGATCTCAGCCTGTGATGTAGGCAAACCCTGATAACACACTCTGACATAGCGGAGCTTGCTGAGTGGGTCGTCGTACTCACTGCCCCGGCGCGCATAGAGGTCGAATCGGATGACACTGTCACTGATGCCACTCTGTAAAATCAGCAAGAGACCCGTTTGGCCAGAACCTGTTGCCTCTCCTACAGAAACGGCATAGCCGTCCTGATCAGTTAAGTCACAGTTATCAATCGCTATGCCCTCTGCGGGGATGATTGAGCCATCACCTTCAGTCGCGGTAATGAAGTCAGTGTCGTAGGGAGACAGTGTCGCCGTGACGCCGCATCGGGGGATATCAAGATCGTAGCTGTCTCCGGTGATCGCGCTTTGCGCCACACTCAAATAGTCTAAATTCTCAATCAGTGATGACCGGTAGACGCCTGATAGATCGAGGTCAGGCGACACATAAGCCTCACCCGCCACCGCAAAATCAATATCGAAAGTGTCACCTGTCTGCTCATAAGAATAGGTTAGCCCTAATGCGCCCGTTTCTTTGTAGGTCACCAATAAATCGGTCACCGTGCTGATTTGCAGCTGCCCATCAACCAGTTCTTTACACAGGCCGGACCCTGAGGCCTCATCACCACTCACCACCACATCTGCAACACACAGCAGATTGACAAATTCCGTCTCGTCAGTTTCCTGCGCGTGCCAGAAAAGCGTCCCCGAGCGGGTCAGTACATAATTGTTTTCGTCCGTCTCGGTGACCTGACTCCGACCCATGGTCAGAGAAAACTCACTCTCACCGCCACCCCCATAGCGGCCCCCAAAATTAGCATCGATGTAGAGAGAGACTTCGTCCTCCGCCGAGGCGCTCCCCTCAGAGGCGGTCACTTTCACGACGTAGGTGCCGGCCAACAAAGCCTCTCCCGTAATCGTTTGCGCCTCTGCATCATGGATTAATTCGACCGGGCCATCGTAGGTTACCGAGGCACTCTCAACGTTATCGCCGCTGAGGGTATAACTGAGGGAAACGCCTTCATCCGCGCGGTACTTGGTCTGGCCGCTCAATTCGATGACCAGCTGATTGGTTGACGTGCCACCGCCCGCATCGGAGCCCGACCCTGAACTGGAACCACTGCCCCCCGAACCGATACCACAGCCAATCAATAAACTCGTTAAGCAGAGTTGCAAGAGCCATTGCCACCGGCGCAAACCACCCCCTCTCGGTGCGGTGCTCTGGACTTGACCCGGCACTGGCATTACGCGTCTTCTAGACAAACGTAGCTTTGCAACATCACCATTTCTTTATCTCGCCGGTATTTTGATGAATCCATAAACCACACCACGAGATACCTATACGTTTTGTACTCTAGGCACAGTTGCACTCCCATCGCCTCATAATCGAGACCCGCCTGGACATCGGGTGAGGGCCAGATAACCAGCGCATCATCGGTGATATGCGCATCATCAATCGTTGAAACCGACGCAACACGCTCCAAAAAGGCTTTTTGCGCCTTTGATTCGCCGAAAGCCGCCATGGCGACAACGCTCAACGCCACGCACACAACCGTTTTTACGTGACGCGATCGAAAACCTACTTTCATCCCGCTTTCCCCTTTACCGTGATTTCAATGCGTCGGTTTTGGGCACGACCAGCCGCACTGTCATTTGACGCAATGGGTACCGTATCGGCAAAGCCCGTAACAGTAACGGCACCCGGCACAATAAAGCCCTCGCCGACAAGATAGTCCGCTACTGAAGCAGAGCGCGCAGCGGAGAGATCCCAATTTGATTGAAAGCGCTCACTGAAGGCGACAGGCACATTGTCAGTATGACCCGCCACCGTCACCTGACCCGAACTGTCGGCCAAGGCCTGACCCACGCTGGTTAACACCGTATAGAAGCTGGTGCGCAAATCGGCGCTGCCACTGACAAAGGCGCCCTGATCAGCGAGGGAAATCTTGACCTCATCGTTGATTCGCTCAACGTTCACCTGACCGTTGGCGATTTCGGTGGTCAGTCGACTGCGGATTTGCTCTAACTCACTCTGGGCAATGTCCTCGCCCTCGGTGCTTTCAGATCCCGATGCACTATCGAAAGATTTTGCCTGTTCAGAGGGTGAGCGCAGCACCTGTACTTCGGATACCACCTCGGCCTGTGCCTGAGCGACCTTGGCAAAAACCGCCACCGTGTCCTCATCGAGGCGCTGCCCTGAGTCCGACCCCGCGTCCCCTTGATTCTCGCCGTCCTTTTGGTTGGGCGTCATCACGACACTGATCTTGCCGTCTGTCTCGGTCACCTCAACCTGACCGCGAGTGATTTCCTCCTTTAAAGCACTGCGCACTTTCTCCAAATCAGTCGAATTAGGCGTATTGGAGGGCTTATTGGTAATTTTTAATTCGGGATCGGGCGGCTGCTCCTCATCCGTGGTCTGTTCGCTAATAGTCTTAAGCGCTGTGGGTTGCACTTTGGCCTGCGAAAATTGGTCGGCGATGATGTTATCAGCGGTGGGAGGTTCCACAACCGGCACCACGCGCTGAACACCCATACTGTCGTTCATGGAACCACTGACTTCTTTAAACTTGGGCACGTTCATCGCCGCAAAAGACAACAGCAATACAAAAAAGGCCATCAGCAACGTGGCCATGTCAGCAAAAGTCGCCATCCAGGCTGGCGCGCCGCCGCCGGGACATTTTGGGCACTCTACTGGGGGCAGTTCCTCAGGCGGTTCAGGGGGCGGCCCAAGCGGGACCTCCTCTTCTTGGGGCGCGGCAACCTCTGGCTCTTCAGGTGCGCTTGCCTCGGCCTCAGTGGCCTCCGCTACTTCGCCCTCGTCGCGCTCGTCATCTTTGTTGTCGTCTTCAGCCACGACTCACGCTCTCCACACTCAATTGTCGTCCACGATCACTTCTATACGGCGGTTTTGGGCGCGCCCATTGGCCGTATCGTTACTCTCGAGCGGTCGTGTATCGGCAAACCCCGCAATCTGCACATTGCCGCCCTCTAAGTTAGTGGAGGTCAGCAAAAAATCGGCAATAGAGGCGGCACGCGCAGCGGATAAATCCCAGTTGGACTTGAATCGCTCGCTGAAAGCGACCGGGACGTTATCGGTGTGCCCCTCAACCATCACGCTACCCGGATACTTGGCAAGGCTATTGCCCAGCCGCGTTAAGGTAGGCCTGAAGGCCTGACGTAAATCAGAAGAGCCCGAGGTAAAGCTACCCTGACTTGCAAGGCGGACAATGATCTTGTCACCGTCTTTTTCGACCTCTGCCAACCCCGAAGCTATCTCTTCGGACAAATCTGCGCGTAATCGATCGTACTTTGACATGCCTGAAGAATCGCCACTGCTTGACTGGCGCCGAGTGGCGTTGGCGCCGGTCTGATTACCCTGAGCCTGGTCGGCAAGATGAACGCCTACCTTGGAACTCAGCTCAGCTGAAACCTCAGCCACCTTGGCAACGGCATCTAGAGTTTCCTGAGCCACTTGCCCCCCCTTACCTTCTCCTTCTGTACCCTGTTGCCCACCGGCGGACGCAGGCTCCAGCAAGGTGACCTTGATCTCACCGTTCTCAATACGAACGTCTGCCATCCCTTTATTCAGCTCTTCTTCCAGCGCCTCTTGCACCTGCTGAAAATCGCTATCGAGTGGATCTTCGTACTCGCCCTCCTCGGTTTTCTTTTCAATGAAATCACCGCGAACAAAATCCGATTGCTGCTCCTTCACATCCATCACCGACCGCTCAGCAACTGCAGGCGTGAAGTTCTCGACCATAATGCTGCGGGCCATGGGAATCGTGACTTTAGGAACAATTTTTTCAATACCAAATGCCATCTTCAACGAACCGGCAACCTGTTTGAATTTCGGGACCTCAGTTTCCGCAAAGCTGAGGAGCAATACAAAGAACGCCATCAGCAATGTGGCCATGTCGGCAAAGGTCGCCATCCAGGCAGGGGCTCCGCCTCCTTTGCATTTCGGGCAATCATCTTTTGGCTCTTCGGGCAGTGGCGGGCCGGGGGGCGGCAGGTTAGCCTCTACCAGTTCTTCTTCGTCGCCAGACTCGGTGTCAACTTCGGTGGGCTGAGATTCAGCCTCCTCTGAAGAGGCTGTGTCCTCGGCTTCTGTGTCTGCTCCTGCCGATTGCTCAACAGCAGAATCGATCCCCTCCGAGCCGGCTTCAGCCTCGTCGGGAGGCGCAGCAGTAGCTGATTCTTCGGCCGCTGCGCCGGAGGCGTCTTCAATAGACTCGGTAGGGTCTTCAGCTAAGCCGCTTTCCTCGGATTCTTGTGGGAGGGATGGCGCCGCGTCTGCAGGGGCATCAGCAACACCGTCACCCTCTACGGGGGCGTCCGGAGCATCAGGCTTAATGTCATCTTCGTCAGCCATGGCGCGCTATCTCAGCGAGGACAATGGATCGGGATCACGCCGCCGCGATCTTTTCGCGACTCTTGGGTGATACAAAGGAGGCGAGCATGTCACCCAGTACTCTAGGGTTACCTCCCTCCTGCATGAACAGTACCCCTTCAATAATCAATTCGTTATTGGCGGCTTCCAGCGCAGATGCATTTTCTAACTTCTGTGCAATCGGCATACAAATGACGTTGGCCAAGATAGCGCCATACATCGTGGTGAGCAGTGCTACCGCCATTGCAGGACCAATCGACTTGGGGTCCGACATGTTACCGAGCATGATCACCAAACCTGCGAGGGTGCCGATCATGCCCATGGCCGGTGCGATTTCGCCCCAGGCACTGAAGATTTTGGCTCCCATCTCGTGGCGCAGCTTCATCATGTCGTTATCGCGGTTAAGTGAGCTCTTGATAATCTCGCCATCGGTACCATCCACCAGCATGGATACCGCTTTGGCCATAAAAGGGTTGCTAATGTCCTGGCCTTCGAGGGCGATCATGCCGTCTTTGCGTGCAATGTTCGCCAGCTCAACAATCTGTGTGATCAGCTCTACAGGGTCATCGATCTTTCTCGAAAACGCCTTGCCCATTACACCTATGGCACCGAGAAACTCACCTAAAGAGCATCTCGCCATCACCACCGCAATAGAGCCCGCGACCACAATCAACAATGAGGCAGTATCAACGAACGCCGGCGCGTTCTCAGAAATGGCCATAAAAATGAGGCCAAAGGCCGCCACCAAGCCGACTATTGTTGCAATATCCATGAACCGCTCCTCGGGTGAAGACCTAGATGAAGTCTGTCGTCGCCTAATATAGCAAGTACAATTGTTGTCTTCCTAGGACAACAATTGGCCAAATTGGCATTGTTTGCGGCACCAAATCCCACAGGCGCGGCTGCCACCACTTCTATAGCTAAAAATATCGGCGCCATTGGGTAAAGCTTGACCCTCTCGACGCGTCGGTTAGCGTGACTCGGGCGGCGCCCAAAGCCACCCCGATGTGATAGCGTGTAGGTAGGTAAAGCACCGTCGCTACCAACCGATAACACAAGTAACCGGTGTAAAAGCAACGGGGGGAGGGGAGACTGGCAGGCCAACACCTGTTTCTTCTGATTACCTCCATTTAAGACCGCGGCCGCTCAAGGGCGGGCGCGAACCCACAAAAAGTTGGGGATGCTCGTGAAGCCAAAGTTCAACAAAGCGCTGCTTTTCGTCCGTGGGGCAGGCCTGACACTTCTCCTGCTGCTGGGGGGTTGCGGTGACCAACGCAATCAACCTGAGTGTGGTGATGTCATTAAAAGTCGCCTCGATAAGCACGATTTTGAAATTCTCGATGGAGGGGTGGCACTGCACAAGCCGACCGGTTTGACGGTGACACAGTGCGCGGTAGGCCAAAGAATGAGCAACTACCGGTGTCGCGGTGAGTCGTTAAAGATGACCTGGGATGAGGCCATGGCTTACGCTGAGGAGGTCCGGGAGAAAACCGGCGAGGCTTGGCGACTTCCCGAAAAAGGCGAGATGCCCGAGTTTTTTGAAAATGACTGCATTAATCCAGCTGCAAATCCGTATGTCTTTCCTGATCTGGAGGTCGCCAATTTCTGGACTGCCTCAAAGGGGCTTCATCAAGATCAATTTCGGTGCTCAGCCTATACCTATCAAGGCCGCGTTTTTTGCCGGCAAATAAGGACACTCCCACAGCCATTTTTGCTCGTTAGAGGCGACTAATGCGGCGAAAGTGGGGCTAATGCTGTAGCTGTGCCGTTTCATTGGTAGCCTGATTTAAACAAAGCTCACCTTCGACTCACGCGACTCCGAAAACACTATTAACGGAGTGCGTCTCTTTTCGCGCCAACTTTTAAGCCCATTTCGATCATCGCGACGAGCAATAGTGGGTGGTTATTTCGATGGCGGGATAGGCTTTGGCACAAATCTACGGCACTGCTTCCCATCTGCGCGGAGCACCTCAAGGCACGGGAGGTGCTTCGACTTAAAGCCCATCACCTCACAAGCGTAGGGGAAGGACTTACGGTGGGTAATTTTGAAGTAGCGACATTGCCAGCAATTCGGCTCACTCGCCACCGGCTAAGTCTCGATCTTGACGGCGCGAAACATCCTCCGCGCTCACAGCTTGGTCTGCCATCTCATCAAAGCGCGCTTTAGCTTCTGCCAAGGCCTGCTCGCGCTTTTTAGGTAGGTAATACTCCTGATATGCCCTGTAAGCCACAATCGCAACCAATGCGGCTAGACAACCCCAGGACAGCAAATCAATGAGCTCAACCCGCGCGAACCACGGAACACTGTTGCTACCGCCATCCATCGTGCTCGCTCCGACCAAGGCGAGCAATGGCACGGCAAAAAGCAGATACGTCCTAATAATCTTGCAGACGGTGCAGTCAGTGCCACTCACTCAATAACACCTTCCATGCTGGTTCGTGATGTCTGACATGACTTCATTAATTTTCTCGCGGCCACTCCTATCGACTGATAATAGTCTGCCGATAACCTAAGATTCTCCTCAAGGCTCTGTACGGAGCCAATGGCTGCAGTCAACGCGAGTGACTGGCTCGAAGTATAATAACGAAGTACTGGGCACTCCTCATCGAAGATCAGTTTTAGGCGCTGTTCCAGCAAATCGATCACCGTCACATCGTTATCACCAGACTCAATCGAAGCGAGGCAGTAACTCTTAATCTCTTCACTGATCTTTGCGGCATGATCGAGTTGTGCTTCGGTATCCGCGAGCGCCTCCACGACTCTCTGAACCCGACTTTCTAAAATAAGCGATTTGGATCGCACATCGATTTGGTACCGCTCCCCTGAATCCTCAGTGACAAGGGGGTGTTTTGAGAAAGGGATATGATCCCACCCCTCCAAGAAAGCGCCCGAGGCAGTGGCATTAATCAGCTTCGCCTGATCTTTAAAAGTCTGCGACACATTTTGGAACTCTCCGATGAACGAAAAGTAGTTTGGTAAGGTCGGCAACATTTCGCCGTTGATACCTTTGCACGTCAAGTGGATCTTTTCTTCACCCTCGGAGGCCGCGTCATTGTCGGTTTCACCTACGTATAAGCCCCCGCCAATGCTTAAATCTTGACCGAGCAGAGTGACAGACTTGGCGCCCATCGCTAAAACCATAATGGTCGAGAGCGACGAGACAGACGTACCGACAAAGAGTGGTGTTTCTTCTCCATGTAGCGCCGCCGAGAGGCTGGTCCCGCGAAAACCCGGTTCTGGATAAGCGAAATGTGTCGCAAAGCCCGCCTCGTAAAAAGCGGGGTGGCACCCTTCGTTTAAAATAAGTCCCACATCGCCGATTTCGGCGTGCTGGGGAATCGCATCACTGTGATTCTGTGGATCTTGCCAAATGGCAAGATCAGGCCGGATGCCCGCATCAAACAGTGCCGCCAATGCTTTCATCGTAGCAATGACAAGAAACCGGTTATGAACGGAAGCAAGCAGGTCCAAATCTTCGGTTAAAGAAGGACCCGGCGACACGATCAAAACATCGGCACCCTCAAATTGATCCTTCAACGCCATCACAGAGGGCAAATGCGCGAGCTTAGGGATTAGCGTAAGCCATTGCTCGGCCGTCATCTGCGGTAACCACTGTGTCGTTGCGCCGCCGATAACACAGGTGCCGATTGACTTGGCAACCAAGTGAAAATTCTTTTCATCAGTCGCGCTGTAGTTCATTGCTATGAGTGCCACTCTCGGTAATGAGTAGCGGCTCAGTATTGGTTCCAAGGCGTCGACTTCGATTTGCTCCCCGGCTCCGACAAAAATGGTATCTGAATTGCCAAGATCCGAGACGCGAGATTCAGAGAGAGTCGTCATCCAAATAAATTTAGACTGTCCTCTAAGACGCAAGGCTTCTCGCAATGCCTCTCCATCCTCGTCCGTTAACACCACCACATCTGTGGTGAAATCCCAGATACCGGGCAAGGCATCATCAATGTAAAGCTGAAAGCCCTGAATAGATTGTCGTAACTCCTCTAACGAAAAAGAAGCTCGCGCCTCGGCAATCCACTGATGCAGAAATTGCAGGCGCTCATTGACGGCGGTTGCGACCTGCAAGTAGGTCTGCAGAAGCTCGGGGTTCTCCGGAACGGATGACTCTTGGGGCGAACCAGCGTCCTTTCCCCGATTCTGTGAATGCGCCAAGACAGATCGGTAATATCGAATTCTGTCCAGCTTGATTCTCGAGGCATCAATATCTCCAGCTTTTGCCAGCTCTACCGCCTCGTTACATTCTCGTAATAATGGTTCAAGGGTAGCCGTATACATTCAGAATCTCGAAGTCAGACAATGTCTAATTTTGTTTACTCAAGACTACACCGAAATCGCTTCTTTCGCTCTCTAACCCCGATCTAGCGTGATGGCCATTATATCGTTCGAGCCACGGGATGTTTGATTTTTTGGCGTGTGTTAGATACTGAAACGCCGCTATAGCCCAAACCCAAAGCGCTGTGGCTGTCGCTATGGCTGTAACTGCGACGCTAGGCGCTACCGATATTTTTTAATTGAAGCGCCTTTTGTCAGCGAGTAGGGTGCTCGTTGGAGAGAAGCATCGCCCGGGAGATCAGGTTACTCCACAACCGCGACCCCACACATTATGGAATTGCTATGGGCACGTCTTACTTTGACAACTACTTTCAGACTATTACCAATCGCCTTAGCGATATTGCAACCAACACTTTGCTGGAAGGAGTGGGCCTTATCAAAGACGCCCGAGAGGCGGGAGCCAAGGTCATCTTGGCCGGAAATGGAGGTAGCGCGGCAATGGCGAGCCATGTCACTGTCGACCTATTGAAGTGCGCCAATGTACATGCCATCAACTTTAATGAAGCCGATCTCATTACCTGCTTTGCCAATGACTATGGGTATGCTCATTGGGTTGAGGAGGCGCTGAAAGTTTATGGAGCAGCATCTGATCTCGCGATACTGATTAGTAGCAGTGGGCAATCAGAAAACATGTTGAATGCCGCAAAAGAGGCTCGGCAGCAAGGCATGAAGGTCATGACATTGAGCGGTTTCGATGCCGACAACCCCCTGCGGTCGCTTGGAGATCTAAACCTGTGGGCGGATTCATCTCACTACAATACAGTCGAGATGGCACACCATATCTGGCTGCTCTCGATGGTTGACTTCATTGCAGAGCCCGCCGATTAGCGCGCCTAGCGGCAGATGTGGATCTGCAATTTTACTGGCTGCGGGGCTGGGCACCCGATTAGCCCCCCTATCCGATGAGTGGCCAAAGTGCCTAATGCCCGTGCATGGCCGGCCGCTGCTGGAGTACTGGTTACAAGCCGTAAAGTCGGCAGGGGTCTCCAAAACGGTAGTCAATCTTCATCACCACAGCGGTCACGTGTCTCAATTTCTGAATCGTCCCGTACATTCACATGGAGTGACCCCATTTTTTGAGAGGAATTTACTTGGCACTGCCGGATCGATCAGACACATTACCGGAGCTCACACGGACGGCGCCACGCTCGTTATCCATGCCGATAATTGGTCGCACTGCGATCTCAGAGGTTTATTGCGCTATCACGAACAAGCGGCAGCACGAGGAATGCTCATGACCATGATGACGTTCGATACCGATATGCCCAGTCAGTGTGGCATTGTTGAGATAGATTCAGCCGCCACTTTACAAGCCTTCCATGAAAAGAAATCTGATCCGCCCGGCAGTAGAGCCAACGCTGCGGTGTACGTGCTCGAACCCGCAATCATCGATTGGTTGCGAGAACGGCCCGAAATCACTGACTTCAGCACAGAGGTGATCCCCGAATATATTGGCCAAATCGCATGCTGGCATCACGAGGGTATCCACCGTGATATTGGTACACCAAAAGCTCTCGTTGCCGCACAAGGTGATCCGAGGCATCCTCTGCGACAAGATACAATGGACGCTTGGCAGCTGGACTTCGACAAGCATGCTATTCATCAGATGATTCAGCACTATGCCGTGTCCTGAGCAGAGACAGTCCTTCTAAAATGAAATTTCTGGTCATTGGCAGTAACTCGTTTAGCGGCGCCAGCTTTATCAGCCATCTGCTTGAGGCAGGGCATGACGTTATTGGCATCAGTCGCTCACCCGAGCCTCATAGTGCCTATCTTCCCTATCGATGGACTGACCCTGAGCCAGTCTCGTTTCAGTTTCATCAGTTAGATCTCAATACCGATCTGGATGCGATTTGTGATCTCTTCAATGACTGCAAACCAGAGTGTGTCGTCAACTTTGCCGCGCAGGGGATGGTAGGCGAAAGCTGGCTGTCGCCTGAGGATTGGTACCAAACGAACGTTGTCGCGCAGGTCAAGTTGCACGATCAATTGCGCCGTATGACCTTTCTCGAGCGCTATGTCCACGTTTCAACCCCCGAGGTCTACGGCAGCACACAAAGCTGGACGCGAGAACATTTGCACTTTTCTCCCAGCTCTCCGTATGCGGTATCGCGGGCAGCCTGTGACCTGCACCTCATGAGTTTCTTTCATGCCTACGCTTTCCCCGTGATTTTCACTCGTGCTGCGAATGTCTATGGGCCGGGTCAACAGCTCTATCGGATTATCCCGAGAGCGATAATTGCTGCCGTTACCGATGAGACGCTGGACCTTCACGGTGGCGGGCACTCAGAGCGATGTTTTATTCATATCGACGATGTCGCGGCGGCAACAGAACTGATTACCCTTGAAGGCACTCCCGGGGAGACCTATCACATATCCAACAGTGACCCTGTCTCCATCAGGCGACTCGTCGAGATAATTGCGAATCGCTACGATCTCACCTTGGAGCAGCTCGCCACCGAGACCGAAGACCGGCTGGGTAAGGATGACTCGTACCTTCTCGACAGCACCAAATTACAGGAAGAACTGGATTGGAAACCCGAGAGCACGCTTGAGTCGGGCATCCAAAGCGTGATGGACTGGGCAGAGCAGCATCTGCCATTTTTAAGCACTGAGCCCAGATCGTACCAACACAGGAAATAATCGATGAATCTTTTGATAACCGGTGGCTGTGGTTACGTAGGCAGCGTGCTGGTACCCCGGCTTCTTGAGCAAGGCCACCGTGTGCTGGTCATCGATACTCAATGGTTCGGGAATCATCTCCAAGCGCACTCGGCGCTCACCGTTATCGAAGGGGATATTCGGGACATTCAGCCAACACTCTTTGCCGATATCGACGCCGTGATCCATTTGGCCAACATCGCAAACGACCCGGGGGTAGAACTCAACCCCGCCCTCTCCTGGGAAGTAAACGTTCTCGCTACCCAGCAGATTGCGGGGATGGCCGTTAAAACCGGGGTCAAACAACTGGTTTATGCAAGTTCGGGCAGTGTTTATGGCGTCAAGGAAGAAGAGCAGGTCACTGAGGATTTAGATCTGGTGCCTATCTCCACCTACAACAAAACAAAGATGATTGCTGAGCGGGTGCTGATGAGCTACGCCGGTAACATACAAATACATAACATCCGACCCGCCACTGTTTGCGGGTTGTCACCTAGAATGCGATTGGACGTGTCGGTGAATATGCTCACGCACCAGGCACTGGCAAACCATGAGATCACTGTCTTCGGTGGGGAACAGGTGCGGCCCAATATCCACATTCAGGATATGGCACGTGTTTATGAGCATTTTCTCGCCCATCCAGATCTGCCCTCAGGCGAGTACAACGCGGGCTTTGAGAACATCAGTATTGGGGACTTAGCCAAGATCATTGGTAAGCAATGCGATGCGAGCATCAAGGTGACACCCTCGAATGATCCGCGCTCTTACCGCCAAAACTCGGACAAATTGCTGGCGACCGGATTCAGCCCGCAATTCACGGTTGCAGACGCGATCGCTGAATTGAGGAAGGCGTACTCGCGTGGCGAACTAATAGATAGCGAGCAAAGCCACACGGTAAAGTGGATGACAGCGCTCGGAT
>JADHNP010000050.1 GCA_016779445.1 Luminiphilus sp.
GCGGTATGTCTTATGGGTGGGGAAGCGGTTAGGGCGGGCGGCGCGTGGTACCCCCCAACGGTGCTGACAGGCGTCACGCAGGACATGCGCATTATGCAAGAAGAAACGTTTGGGCCTGTGATCCCTATTGCGAGCTTCAGCAGTGTGGAGGAGGCCATTGCATTGGCCAATGATTCGATCTTCGGATTGTCTGCCGCGGTATTTTCTGCAGATCACGGCGCGGCGATCGCTGTGGCAGAGCGCCTGCAAGTGGGTGCAGTGAGCATCAACGACGCATCGTTAACCGGCGTGGTAAATGATGTGGAGAAGAACAGTTTCGGTTTTTCCGGGATGGGCGGATCGCGCATGGGTTCTGCTGGGTTGACCCGATTTCTCCGTAAGCGCGCTTTGCTAATTCAAACGGGGGAGCCGGCGGCGATACAACTTTTTTCGGATCAATCTCAGGAGGAATTGGCATGACCATGGTATGGGTCGATATCAAGCCTGGCGCTGGTGGATGCCAGCCTATTTTGGATTTTCTCAGCGACATTTTGCCTGACACGAGAGCGTTTGACGGCTGTCAGGATCTAAAGGTCTATCGGGAGGGTGATGGTGAGGCGCTTGTATTCATTGAATATTGGGACAGTGCCGAGCACTATCAGCGCTATCTAGATTGGCGCACAGAGACGGGTGTGCTGAATCAACTGGTCGATCTGCTCGCCGAGCCTCCTGTCATTCGGATCGCCGAGGATACGGGAATCTGATTGCCGCCCACCACAAACTAGCTGACGACGTTACGAGACAAACCCGTAGAGTACCCCGGCAATTTTTCTCAGCTGAATTTCTTCGGCACCCTCGGTAATACGGTAACGCCGATGATGTCGATAGATATGCTCAAATGGTTTGTGGCGAGAATAGCCGAGTCCGCCATGAAATTGCATGGCTGTATCAGCTGCATTGCACACCAACCGGTTGGCACGGTAGTTACACATCGACACTTTGTCAGTCAGCTTTTTGGCAACGTCAACTTTATTCATTTGGTCCATCTGTGCCGCAGTTTTGTAGATGAGCAAACGAAGCATTTCTGCTTCAGTTTGCAGTTCCACCAGCGGAAACTGAATGCCTTGATTGGCTGATAGGGGTTTGCCAAAGGGTGCTCGCTCTTTGGTGTACTTGAAGGTCTCATCGAGACAGTACTGAGCAGCGCCCAGAGAGGACGCGGCTTGTCTAATACGACTCTCATGAACAAAGTGCATTGCAATTTTTAGCCCTTCATCAACCGCGCCCAGGACGTCGGCATCGGGCACGAAAACATTCGAGAGTGTGCAGCGGGGATGGTCCGTTGGCATATTCAGTGTCCAGAGATATTCACCGATCTCGAACCCCGGTGCATCCGTGGGCACAACAAAGCAACCAATGCCAATCGGGCTACCATCGGTTCCGGAGTGCCTCGCAAACACCAGTACGTGGCTGGCTTTGTGGAGGCCAGTTGTCCACATCTTTTCTCCCGTCAGACACCAGCCAGCGACGCCATGCTGAGTGACTTTTTCAGCGCGCGTTTCCATCCAGGTGGCATCAGATCCATGCGCCGCCTCGGTAAGGCCAAAACACCAACCCATCTCACCTTGCAGCAGTGGCTCCATCCAGCGCGACTGCTGCGTTGACGTGCCAAAGTCTCGCAACATCAGCGGCGTCATGAGATTTCCCACGATCGAGCTCTCATTTTGTAAGTCATTGTGTAACCCAAGACCCTTTTGTGCCAGGTATTCTCGGATGCGCGCCATCGCGAGATTCGTCCCGTTCTGGCCGCCAAATGCCTCGGGCAATGCATAGCGAAAGTGGCCGGCGGCGTCGGCGCGTCGGCGCATTTCCATGAGCAGCGCTTCCCAATCTTCCCGCGGTAGGCCGCCGCGATCCCAATCCGTTCTTGCGTGCTCTCGGCGGTGGTCAAAAAAGCGGTGGTTGTCATCCTGAGCTTCGAGGGGTTTGATTTCGCGCTCGATAAAGTCATCCAGGACCAGCAGGTAGTCCTCGATGTCGCGCGGAATTTCAAAGAGAAAATGTTGGCTCACGAAGCGCACTCCCAGACTAGCTGCTCGATTGACGACATTACCGCGGATGGTGGCCAGGGGTTGAGCGTGATGTACACGTGCGCGCCGACCAACTCAGTTAGATTGCCATCGCTGCTTAGCAATAGCGCGACTGGCATATTTTGGATTGTTGATCGCGGTAACCAATAGCTGCCGTGCCTTGAGGTAGTCAAAAATTCCCGGCTCGTTTTCAATCTCTCTTCTCGCCAGCGCGAGAGACAGCTGCTGGATAATGTTGGCACCTGCGTCGATGTCTGGTAGCCATCTCGTCGCAGCATCTTGATCCAGTGCCTGCAAAGCGGGGCGGATGGTTTGCTCACGTTGGATGATTCCCAGCACGTTGGCCGCGACTCTGGCGTTGAACCGGTCGCGTCCCTCGAGGTGGGGTGCGGCGCTCTCGATCAGAAACGATTTAACGGCGCCCAGCAACGAGTCCGCCGATACCTCAGCCGAAAGCATCTCTTCTTCTCGATTCATTAGTCTTCCCATTCATCGATTAACAGCAGCATATCCAGTTCTGCCTCGGATCGTCTGCGTGCCACCGCAGCGCGCTCAACATCACCTTGCCCACTTTTCCATAGTGCTCCCATGGTCTGGCAGACCAGGCCCCAGCTCAGTGCGGCAAAGATTTCCCAGTAGCGAATGGTACTGAGATCAGGGCTCCAGCCCGCGACCGATTTGTAGCCGGCGATTAAGTCCGCGTAGTCGCCAAACCCGCCCACCGGGTTTTGTAACTGCCCAAATCGCCACACGTGGGCACAGAGGTAGCCAAGGTCCTCACCGGGGGGACCTTGATGAGTCAGTTCCCAGTCCAGAACACCGCACAGCCCACTGTTGTTTATCAGCAAGTTCCCCGTACGGAAATCGCCATGAAGCAATACATGAGGCGTGTCTGCGGGCGCGTGGTCGACCAACCAATTAAGACCAAACTGCAGAGCAGGCGAGACATTACCAAAAGCATGGAGCCGGTCTTGCGCCGCTTCGAAGCGACGCGTCAGCGTTGTCGGACCAATAGTGCCGGGCAGATTTGCGCAATCAATAGTATGGATGCGGGCCAGCGCCTCGCCGCATTGATAAGCGAGCTGGTCACGCGCAGGCGCGAATGCTGCTTCGGTGAGCCAGCGTTGAGGAATGCTTTCTCCGCCGATAAACGCCATGATGAATGCCTCACCGATGGGATGTTGCTCATCAAATACTCCATAAACAGTGGGCACAGGGACCGCGGTATGGCTGGCAAGCTGAATAACCTGGGCTTCGTCTAACAGGGAAAGTCCCAGAATATTGCCCTCGAGATTAGCCACGGCGCCGGCACTGAAAGGGCGCCGGCGGAGAATCAGTGGGGTATCACCCCACGTCAGGCGCCAGGTTTCGTTATTGGCCCCGCCAGAAAGCCGCTCCAAATCGGTGACGCCAGTGCCCGTAAGCTTATCTGCCAGTAAGGGCGGCAAAGCGATATTCAAATGTTCGGTCAGTTGCTCAGGTAGCATCGGTTCAGCACGGTTTGAATCTGTAGTGAGTCCAAGGACGTAAGCTTATCCCTGCTCGATCTCAAACGTCAGGCCGGCATGGGCTTCAAGCCGCTCAACCAGTTTCTCGCCCAGCGCCGCAGCCGGGGTCCAAAGTCCGCCACTGGCCAACTCTGGGTTTTTCAGTAAGCACATCGCTGCCTCGGCGAGCATTTTTGACGTTGAGCCATAACCCGGGTCGCGATCACCCTTAACGCTGCTGATCATCAATTCGCCATCGCTGCTGGTGCCGGCAAAAATCGCCTCATAGTCGCCGTTCTCGCGTTCTTCTTTGGTGGGACCGTCACCCGGTTGGAGTTCACTCTTGGCGACTGAGTCATCTTTGGCAACGAACTCTGCCGTCGCCTTCCCCTGTTCGCCATCACCCGTCAGCAGCATTTCGTCGTAGCGAAAATCCATGCCATAGCGATGGCCGAGTAAAAAGTTGGAGCGATGAATATTCTTTGTGTTGATCGGTGCCATGATAAAGGGCGCACTCCAGCTGCTGAGCTCGTCGTCATACTGGGGTATGGCGCCCGCGGGTTGCTCGGGGCCCGCGAAGCCCTCGGTCAGTGCGAAGGGATTAGTCAGGATTTGAATAATCTCCGGGTTCTTGGCAACACTCGTCATGGTGGCGCGCATTGAGGCGATCGTGCCGCCCGAAAAACCACCATTCATTGCGCGGACGCGGCCCTTCACTGTGGCAATGGGCTGGCCAGTTTTGGCGATAGCGTGTTGCTGTAGGGTGAGGACGCCCAAATCAAACGGGATTGAGTCAAACCCGCAGCTGTGGACGATGCGAGCCCCCGACGCTTTCGCAGCCGACGCATACCGCGCAATAGTCCCATGCATCCAATTAGGTTCGCCTGTGAGATCAACGTAATCTGTTCCGTGTTCGGCGCACTGTCGGACGAGTTCGTCCCCATAAAGCTGATAAGGGCCCACAGTGGTGATGACGACTTTACAGGCTTCGACCATTTGCCGAACGGAATCGGTGTCAGCGACATCGACTTGGAGGAGAGCGATATGCTCGCCAATGTTCATCTCTGTGCGAGCGGCAGCGAGTTTGTCCAGTGAGCGGCCCGCCATTGCCCAGGAGAGATCATCGCTGCCGTACTCCTGTGCGAGATATTCGGCTACCAGCCGGCCGGTATAGCCGGAAGCGCCAAAGACCACGATGTCGTAGGAATTTTTAGAGGTCATGAGCAGCGGAGCTCCTTTGTATTGGCCATTGCGGGCCCGCAAGATTACCCTCTCAGCCGTGACAAGGGAAAAATTATTCGCGCATTTACGATAGGACGTGCTGTGATGTTGTTCGAATTTATCCTGCTTCTGCGCTGACGGAATGAGCGGTTATGATGCCCCCGTGGAAATAGAATCAATCACGCGTGAAGCCATCGAGACGCTGCTCGAGGCGATCGAGTCGCGCGATTTACGTTCGGTGCGTCGCGCACTGCATCCGACAGCTAGTTGGCAAAATGTCCCTCATCCCGCTGCCGAGGGACGCGAAGCAGTAATCGCTTTATTAGATGGCATCCTGTGCTTCTCAGAGCGCGTGCAATGGGACGTGCTCCGAACTTCGGTAGACGGCACGTCTGCCAGTGTCGAGCGTGTTGATCGGTTTTGGCTGCAGGGGGACGAATATGCGGTTGCCTGCCATGGCATCTTTTCGGTGGACATCGCTACCCGCACCGTGATTTCAGTGCGAGATTATGTGGATGTGGGAGAGTGGCGGCAGCGGGTGAGTCCGATGCTTTCCAAAATGGCGTCTCGTCCCTCTCTCGACGTGGTGTCGGCTCATCTGGAGGCGATCAAGACCGGAGTACCGCTGACAGTGGCTGCTCACTATGCGCTGGACGCTACCATTGAATGCTCCGCGAGTAAGGTGGTCGGCTGGGATGGGATTGCCGATTATTACGCGGCAGTGGGAACACAACCGGAGTTGCGCACGCTGGCATGGGACTTTGTCGAGTCAAAAGGGCGTGACGCCGTTGCCGTGGATTGGCGGCTATCAGCGGTTGGGGACACTATGCGATCGGGCCGCGATCACTATGAGGTGCGCGACGGTAGGATCATATATCTTATGACGACGCTGCAGCTCAACGCGCCCTGACTCGGTTCTGCGAATATAAAATATTTCCGCGCGCGATTGCTGCAAGTCACACACGAAAAATACTCTCTCCACTTTTGCGATAGCAAGACTGCTCAGCATTATGGCCAGCGCAACCGCCGTGGCACGGAAAGATCAGCGGGACTGAGTATTTCGTTTTCACCCAGTTAACTATCCCCTACTTGCGCCGCCGCCCATTCGCGCATGGTTTCTTTTAGGATACCTAAGGGCATGGCGCCATTCATAAGCACTGCCTCATGGAACTCACGTAACACGAATCGCTCGCCCAGGGTGTTCTCTGCTTCCCTGCGTATATCCAGTAAAGCCAATTGACCGGTTTTATAGGCAGTGGCCTGACCAGGCCACACGACGTAGCGCTCGATTTCGCGCATGACCTCTTCATCGGTCATGCCGGTTTTGGCGATCATGTACTCGATGGCCTGTTCACGACTCCATCGTTTCGCATGCATCCCGGTATCGACTACGAGCCTCACCGCACGAAACATCTCAGCCTGCAGTCTGCCCAAATCACCCAGTGGATCGTCGTCGTAGAGACCCATGTCGGTCTTGGCGATGCGCTCAGAGTAAAGTGCCCAGCCCTCCGAGAAAGCGCTGATAGGCGAGAGCTTCCGGATAAATGGCACTCCTTCAATTAATTGCGAGGTGGAGATCTGGAAATGATGTCCCGGTGAACCCTCATGGATCATTAGCGTCGGCAGGGTCCAGCGCGGATTATCCCCCGTATCCTTTTGATTGATATAAAAGCGTCCGGGGCGTGAACCGTCGAGAGCGGGTCCGTTGTAGTAGCCGGCCGGCGAGGAATCTTCCGAGTATTCCGGGACGCGCACAATCTCCAGTGGCTGAGGCGGAATCGTAATAAAGTAGTCTGCAGCGATTTGCATCACCTCTCGGTCGAGGGTCTCGAGGTATTTGATCATCGCCTCGCGGCCTTCGTCGGTATTGGCAAAGTGGTACTGTGGATCCTCCATCAGCGCGCGCATACCGCTGGCAAGGTCGCCTCCAACAAGACCGCGATTATCAAGAATATCCAGCATTTCGCCCTCGATGCGATCAACTTCCTGCAGGCCAATGCTATGAATCTCATCTGCCGAGTACTGTGTGGTGGTATTGGAGCGCAGGTTAGCTGCATAAATGGCCTCTCCCTCGGGGAGCCGCCAGATACCGGCATCATGACTGGCTTCTGGCAGCATGGATTCAAATAACGTAATCATCGCCTCATAGCCGGGGATGATCTCAGACTCGACCCGATCTGTGGCGTCACTGATAAATGCCTTGGCTTGAGTGTCGTCTAGTTCATCAAGCGCTTCCAACTTGGGGCCCAGAGTAGTCACGAGGGGATTCTCGGTAGCGCCACCAGCAATAAATTTCTCGAGTCCCGCGAGCGTTTTTTCGATGACGAAATCGGGAGGGATAACTCCGTGCTCTTGATCGTCGATTACGCGCGCATGGACCTCACGCAAAACTCTGCCAAATTCTGTGAGACGCGACAGATATCGCTGAACGCTTTTTTTGTTTTTGATGACATGGGTGTCAGTTAAAAACTGGGGCAAATTAACGGTGACGCCGGAGATTTGGTTGACACGATAGCCGCTGTAGCGAAGCTCTGCCTGCTGTAACAGATCATCGAAAAACCAGGCGCCGATTTCCCACGTCAGCAGTTCTTGCCCCTCTAGTCCTGCGGGACCATAGTCGTCCAAACCTTGCCGCGCCTCGCGTAGCTCCGCGATCTTCTTTTCTTCCTCTTCCTTGGTGTAGTCAGCGAGCTTGCCGCTATGAAAGTCGAGCGGTGTGTTATCGATCATACCCAAATAGGTCAGCAGTTCTGGCGAGTCAATCGCCAGCTTAAAAGTGACCTTGTTAAGGTAGTTGTTCACGCCGACCGGAGTGAACCAGAACCAAAGTGAAGTGGAGGCCACAGAGACGGCGATAACGACCACCACCCCCAAGAGGATTCTTCGTAACCACGTCATACGACTGCCTTCCGGAGTGAGTCACCCCAGTTTACATGGGGCATGTTTGCTATGTAGACATCTGGTAATACGCCCAGAGGTCGATAAAAAAGCCTCCCCCAAGCACCGGGGGTACTGCGCGTTCATCGACGCTTTTCCACAGCGTTTCTACACCGGCTCCCGGGGCACCCCTGAAGACATTGCCTCTTATCGCGAGAAAGCAGTTCAAATGTGTGACCACAGGCGTGCAACGCTGAACAAGATGTGGTGGCAAAGAGACTTTAACGCGACCTTATTCTGGTAGCTGATGAGATAGCCAGGGACCTGTGCCCGCTACTGTTTCAATGTTCAGTTGCCCTGCTAAACCTGCCGTGCGATGAATATTGATCTCGGCATACTCGGGAAGCTGAATCATCTCCATCATCGCGGCGCGGGATGGGTACATTGCGATGGCAACTTCATCCCAGAGCGATTCGACCTCTCCCAGCATCAGGCGCGACACCTCACCTGAAAAACCGACTTGGCCGCCCACCTGGGTGATGAGCTCTGCGACTGCTCTGGCGTAGAGCCCATAGGCTTCGCGACCAGTAAGCTCGCTTTGGTGCCCGTCCTCGTACTTGGCGCGCTCATAAAATTTCAGGAGGTTAACCATGTAGATGGGGGACTTTGCTTCTGGTTCAAAAAACTCTTGTAGCTGAGTCTCTGTGGGTGAGACTGCATTGCGAACTTCCATTGTTACCTCCCTTAAATAGGAAAAAATATCGCCAAGCGTCGACAGGCGTCGATCTTAGCAATGCTCTAGTGGCCCCGACGCCTGCGACTCTATTTGAAATATCGGCACTCAATAACTGCAGGGGCGACATATTCTCCTGTCGGGGAAGGCGGGTCGATGTGGGCAGTAGGGGTAAAACGCTCATGTGGTCTCATTCGACAGTTGGCATCGAGTTTAGGATGGTCTTTGACGGCCATCGCTCATTGTGGCATAAATAATGCCAATAGTTTATCGACTCAACACAGCCAGAGGATCATAAAAGTATATGCAGGTACTCCGCACATCTGACAGTTGTTTCGCGGCGCTATCCGATTATCCCTTTGAGCCCCACTACACAGAGATTATCGCGGACAGCGGTGAGGTATTGCGCCTTCACCATATCGATGAAGGTGATCGTCAGGCGCCAGTCGTATTGCTGCTTCATGGCCAGCCGAGCTGGAGTTATCTCTATCGAAAGATGGTGCCCTTGTTAGTTCAGCAGGGCTTGCGCGTTATCGCGCCCGACTTACCGGGTTACGGCAAATCTGACAAGCCGGCGGCGAGAGAAGATTACAGCTATCAGCGTCAGGTCGACTGGATGGGTGCCTGGCTGGTAGCCAATGACTTAAGTGAGATCACTTTTTTTGGTCAGGATTGGGGCGGATTGATTGGGCTACGACTGGTGGTTGATCACCCGGCGCGATTTGCGCGTGTGGTGGTTGGCAACACAGCATTACCTATCAATAGGAACTCCAATCCGGAACTCGTCGCTAAAATCGCGCAGTTCAGGTCCGATGGTCAGCGCCTGAGTCTTCCCGCGATGTCGCGCGTCTTGTCGCGCTTGCCGCGAATAGGTCTTGAGGATCAGGATGCTTTCCCAATGGGGTTTGCGCACTGGCAGAAATTCACCTGGGAAACGGTGGACATGCCTGCGGGGTTTTTAATGGAAATGATGATCGCGCCGGCGGCGACATGGAGAGTCGCTCCCCGCTTATTGCTTCATCATTACCTTGGTCTGTCACTTCGTCCTCTGACACCGCTGGGTCGAGCTTACGAGGCGCCATTCCCTGCTCCCGAATACAAGATGGGTCCCCGTGCGATGCCGAGTCAGGTACCCACTTTACCCACTGACCCGTCATTGGAAGCGCAGGCCAAAGCGTGGGAATTTTACGAACAGTTCGAGAAGCCTTTTCTCTGTTTATTCACAGCAGATGACCCCGTAACGCGGGGCGCTGAAAAAAGCTTTATCGGTCGCGTCCCCGGGACCAGGGGTCTCGATCACCAGATTTTTGAGCGGGGCGGTCACTTTTTGCAGGAGCAACGCCATCATGAGCTAAGCGATGCTATCTCTTCATTGATCCACGCGACGTAATTGCCATGAAAGGCACTTTTTTGGCTATTAACTTGTGTTGAGTAGACCGATTAATCGATAACTGCAAGAGTTCGCAATTGGCGCTGATAGCTTCTTCTGATGCTGCGGTGTAAGCCTCGGAGATGAAGTGCGAATAACGCCGCGCGGATGAGTTTATTTCAAGAAAAGCATTGCAGTATTTGGGTGGTTTTCTTGCGCCTAATAACGCCACGAATATACCCTTCGTTATCCGCGCAATGACCTATCTTTTGAAGCGCGCCCGCAATGGAAAACGAATTGTTAAATAACACCGTGAATACAGAAGTCCTTGTGATTGGTGGGGGAGCAGTAGGCGTGGCAGTGGCAAGGCATTTTGCGCGAGAGGGGGCGCAAGTGGTTTTGTTAGAGCGAGAATCGACCATTGGCTCCGGAACGAGCTCTCGAAGTAGTGGAGTGATACACGCGGGCCTCTACTACCCTGAGGGCTCTCATAAAGAACGACTGTGTATAGAGGGTAAGGCGCTACTGTATCGATACTGCATAGACAATGGTGTGCCGTTTGAGCAAACGGGTAAATGGATTGTAGCGAGCACGGGCCAGGAATCCAGACTTGAGGCCATACATGACCAAGCTGTGAAAAACAGCGTCTCGGTGAGGCGCTTATCAAAACATGAAATTCACAGGAGTGAACCTGAACTACGATGCAGAGCAGCGCTTGAAAGTCCCAGCACCGGAATTATTGATGCTCACTACTTGATTCACAGTCTTGTCAGAGATTTCGAGCTCGCCGGTGGCTTGGTGCACTGTCGGGCAGAGGCAGTATCCGTGGAGATCCTAGGCGATAAAGCTCAGACGGTATTGCGCGACGGTACCCATGTGATTGCAGGCCTGGTGATTAATGCGGCGGGACTCGATGCACTGGCACTTGTGCCAGAGAGCGTCGCCCACAGTTATAAGAATTATTATCTAAAAGGCAGCTACTTTTCTTACGGCGGAAAGATTCCTTTCAAACGTCTGATATACCCTTTGCCATCTGATGAGGGGTTGGGGATACATCTCACCTTAGACCTATCGGGTGCGGCTAGATTTGGGCCTGATGCGCGTCCGGTAGTTGAGAGAGAGTTTTCGGTCAACCGAGGCGACTTGCCTATGTTCGTTAGCGCCGTATCGGAGTACTGGCCGCAATGTGATATCAAAAAACTCAAACCAGATTACGCCGGTATTAGACCAAAACTTCATGATGGCGGCACTGTGGTTGAAGATTTTGTCTTCATGGACCAATCGATCGGCACCCAAAGCCCAGTTATTTCGCTTTTGGGTATCGACTCTCCCGGACTGACAAGCGCTTTAGCGATCGCAGGCCACGTTTTTGACCTCTTCCATAAAAAGGCGTCATTTACAAAAACATAGCGCCACGCAGAGGATCGTCGCCAGTAACAAGATCGTGAAATGCCTCTGCCAGCCGCTGGCTTTCGCGAATACAGACTTCCCAGTATGCGACCCGCTGCTCCGGTGACATGGCGCGGAAGTCACCGCGATCCGGAATTTTCCCGTATGGCAAGCTCATGAGAAATTCGTCGCTCGGGCAGATCAATACCAGATTGCTGAGGTGGGGTGAGCCGATGCGTCCCCGCAGCTTTTTATCAAACCAGCCCGGGGTGAGTTGCGCACAGAAGTGTGGATACAGCACCAAACCTTCGCTGGGCGGGGTGTCGAGGCTAAAGTGATAATCGATAATGCCACCATCCCAGAACGGACCTTCACCTGCACCGGCGATGCTTGACTCGCATTGCATCAGGAGTGGAATGGCGCCACTCGCCTTCAGTGCGGAAATCAGATTGTTTTCTGCCAGTGCGATCATCTGGGTATCAAAACCCGCTGTGAAAGGCGCCGCCGTGAGTGCTGGATGACAGAAGATCACTCGCTGAAAAAACCTTTCGAGCCCGTTGCGGGACCAAGCATTGGTAAGCGTCGCTGCGCCCATAGCGGCGACGAGTGACAATCCTTGTTGCCCTCGGGCAATATTTTTTGCTCTGGCTGTCACGATGGCGTTGCGTAAAGTGGGGTGATTGATAAGGTGTTGGGCCCCTTGTGGGCCTAACGCCTCCCTTAGCATAGTCCCCGCGACTTCACTGACCTCTTGGGGTGTCGGTTTGGGGCTGCTGTATTGTTGATAAAGGTAAATGTGCTGCAGCCGTTTAATAGCGGCCACGGGGTCCGGTTGTGTCAGGCAGGCGTGTCGCCATGTGCCAATCGAAGAGCCCAACAAGGTCATGGGGCGTGAGGTGTGAGTCAGTAGCTGCGAGGCCAGTACCTGATCCATCTCAGAGAGAATCAGCCACTTGGGGCCGCCCGACGCGCCCACAAGCGTTCTAAAAGGTGCGTCCTGCCAGCCATGTTCAGCGATGGTAGCTTTGGCGGCACTGCCCATAAAGACTGAGATAGGCTGAGACATTGTGCTTTTCCGTCATTGCGCAGAGGCGTTTTTGAGTTTAGCGGAAATAGTCCTTCGTGCATGTCCGGACAAAATAGGCACGGTATTTGCATTAGCTCAAGAGTAGCCATGTCAAAGACGCCTCACTTTGGCCACATAATGTGTGCTGATAGGCGGCAAAATGACATAGACAACAAGAGATCTATGAGGGATCACGATGCTGGGAAACGTAACGCTACACCGACACTTGCCGCGGCTCGCTCGATAGACGCATGCCTGAGAGCGCGACAATAAAGCCCAGCCTCTTTGAGGCACTGAAGGCTTTCCTCTCTGAGGAACGCCTTCCCGCTGCTTTTGGACAAACTTTTGTCGCTTGGTACGCGGGTATGACTCGGCACCTCGCGGCGCGGGCTGATGTGAATACACAGCCTCTGCTGGTGGGCGTAAGCGGCTGCCAGGGTTCGGGCAAAAGTACGCTGGCCAAAGCTATGGCTCGCATAGCACATGAGGTTTTTGGCACCCCTGCAACGACACTGTCACTGGATGATTTTTATCTGACTCAGACCGAGCGAAAGCGACTTTCCGAATCCATTCACCCCTTGTTTGCCACCAGGGGCGTGCCGGGCACCCATGACCTGGCTCTCCTCAATTCAACGCTTCAGGCCCTCACCAAAGTCGACGGACCCGTCGCATTGCCTGAATTCGATAAAGCGCGGGATGAGCGCACCAAGTCAGTGCATTGGCGCCAAGTTTGTGCGCCTGTGAGGCTGATTTTCCTAGAGGGATGGTGTGTGGGTATTCCTCCTCAGTCAGACCTCGCTCTGGTCGAGCCCGTGAATGAGACTGAACGGGAGCAAGACTCGGTTGGGCGGTGGCGCCAGGAGGTGAACAGACAATTGCAGTCTATATATGCAGCGCTGTTCGATCAGTTGGATGTGCTGCTGTTCCTCAAGGCCCCTGATTTCAATGCGGTGTTTGATTGGCGCTGGGAACAAGAGCAACGGTTGTCTGACGCGATTCGCAAGGGCGCGCACTCAACAACCGGTACCGGTATGACCCGCAATGAGGTCGACGCATTCGTATTGCATTACCAGCGCCTGACCGAGCACGCGCTGGCTACCTTGCCCGGGATAGCCGATGTGACCTGGGACTTGGACCACGAGCGCTCAGTACGCCGCATGCAACTGATGTCGGCGTCCACATGAGCCGTGTCGTCATCTACACCGATCTTGATGGGACTCTGCTGGACCATCACACCTATTCTGCCGAAGCGGCGAGCGCTACTTTGTCAAAACTCAGGGAGCTCGGTATCCCCGTGATTCCCTGCACGAGCAAAACCGTTGCCGAGACTCGGCGGATTGCTGCTCAACTGCGACTGGATGGTCCAATGATTGTGGAGAACGGCGCCGCCGTTTGGATACCAAAAACTTGGAATTTGTCTTGCACAGAGTCCTCTGTCAGTGAGGGAGAAATGTGGTGTCATGGGTTCGGTATTCCGCGGTCAGTTATCCGGCGTCAGCTGGCAATACTCAGTGTCGAATGGGGTAATCGATACCAATCGCTTTGTGATTTATCAGACAAGCAGGTGATGTCGATCACCGGGCTAGATGCGGACAGCGCACGTCTTGCAAAGGAAAGACACTTTTGTGAAACACTCGTTTGGCTGGGCACGCCTGCTGACCGCGTCGCGTTCGCTCAGCAGGTGAGGGAATTGGATATGCGGTGTGTTCAGGGAGCGCGTTTTGTTCATGTGCTCTCTTCGGGTGGCAAAGCTGAAGCGGTCAGTTGGCTGCATCGAAAAATTTCCACAGAGCGGTCGGGTTTTGAGGATGCCCTGAGTATCTCAGCGGGCGATGCGGAGAATGATATTGACATGTTGCAGGTGACGGATCTTGCGCTGCTGGTGAGATCCCCAGTTTATGAACCCCCACAAATAGCAAGGGCGGGAGGTTTGATCATCAGTGATCAGTTTGGTCCTGCTGGCTGGTCGGAGGGCATCGAGACTTTGTTGGACCGAGTAATGGAGGATAGAGTCAGTGGCCGATTTTTACCAAAACGGAACGATTACAACGCTGCATAACTTGGGCGGGCGATCGACCGAAGATCTTGAAAAAGACCTGATGTCATTCAGCGAGCGCAGGAAGCTCGGACTGATCCTGCCCTCTCTGTATTCTGAAATTCAAACACCGGCACTGCCTGCAATTATTCGCGAATTGCAAGCGGTGCCCTACCTCTCGCAGATTGTGATTGGCCTCGACCGCGCGTCCCAATCGGAGTACGAGCACGCTCTCACGTTTTTCTCGGCGCTGCCCCAGCATCATCGGGTATTGTGGAACGACGGGCCGCGCCTGAAGGCGATTGATGAACGTCTGCAAGAGGCCGGCCTGGCGCCAACGGAACTCGGCAAGGGCCGCAATGTCTGGTACTGCATGGGATACGTGCTCGCCACGGGCCGCGCTGAGGCGATCGCATTGCACGACTGCGACATCCTCACTTACGATCGTAGCCTGTTGGCAAGGTTGATCTATCCGGTAGCGCATCCCATTTTCGGATACGAGTTTTGCAAGGGCTACTATCCCCGCGTATCAGAAAATAAGATCAACGGGCGGGTGTGCCGATTATTGGTTACGCCCATGATTCGCGCTTTAAAGCGCATCGTAGGGGAGTCACCCTATCTCAACTACCTCGATAGCTACCGGTATATTTTGGCCGGAGAGTTCGCTTTTCGAAAACGTTTGCTCGGCGATCTCCGCGTACCAACGGATTGGGGGCTAGAGATTGGCGTGGTGTCTGAGGTTTACCGTAGCAACAGCAACAAGCAGATTTGTCAGGTCGACATTGCTGATAATTATGATCACAAACATCAGGATCTCTCGCTATCTGATCAGACTGCTGGGTTGTCGCGCATGTCTCTCGATATCGCCCGTTCGCTGTATCGCAAGCTTGCCACTCAGGGCACCGTATTCAGTCCGGAGACGTTTCGTACACTAAAAGCTACCTATTACCGCATGGCGTTGGATCTGATTGAGACCTATCGCAATGACGCCATCATGAACGGGCTGACCTTTGATATTCATAAGGAAGAAGAGGCCATAGAGTTGTTCGCCGAGAACATACTTACGGCGGGTAATCAGTTTCTGGAACGCTCCACCGAAGCGCCATTTATTCCCACGTGGAATCGGGTATTCAGCGCGATCCCTACTATTTTTGATGAACTGATCGAGGCAGTTGAGGCTGATCACGCAGAATTTGCGCCCAGTCATCCTGCGCCTCAGTCAGCACGTGCATGAGCAATTTGATTGAAGAGCGATTGCAGAGACATCTCGAGGCAATCTACGGTCATAACGACGTCACTTCCGACCTGAAAAAATGGAATGAAGCCTTGTTGGAAGCTGCGAGGCTGAGGTCAGGACAGCTCCCGCCGGAACCTAACCGCAACCTTTGGAGCGAGGCCGATGTCGCGGTGATCAGCTATGGCGATTCGATTGTTGACGATGCTGAGCCACCGCTGAAGACGCTACACGGTTTTTTAACCCGGGAGTTGGGCGCTGCTGTTTCTTGGGTACACGTCTTACCCTTTCATCCGTGGACATCTGATGACGGGTTTTCGGTACTCGATTACTCTAGTGTGAATGAAGCGCTGGGTACGTGGCCAGACATCACTCGTTTGGGTGTCGATTATCGATTAATGGCTGACCTTGTACTGAACCACTGTTCCAGTCGATCGGCCTGGTTCGAAAATTTTCGCCTGGGAATTGATCCCGGTAGTGATTATTTTTTCGTCCCTGACGCGGCTTTTGATACGTCACAAGTTGTCAGACCCCGTACCTCCCCGTTACTGACTTCTGTTTTGACCGAGCGAGGTGAGCAATCGGTATGGTGCACCTTTAGCTCTGATCAGGTGGATTTCAATTTCGCCAACCCTGCCGTAGCGGTGGAGTTTGTTTCCATTATCAGGGCTTTGCTTGATGCGGGCGTGCGGGTCTTTCGTCTGGATGCGGTTGCTTTTTTATGGAAGCAAAGTGGCTCAACCTGTATCAATCTGCCCCAAACCCATGAGCTCATCCGGATGTTCCGGTTGATCATCGAGTGTGCACAACCCGATGCCATCGTGATCACCGAGACCAATGTTCCCAATCGAGAGAATTTGTCTTACCTCGGCAACGGCAACGAAGCACACGGCATTTACAATTTTTCTTTGCCGCCATTGTTGGTGCATGCGCTCGTTACGGGAAACAGCCGCCACTTGTCTACCTGGATGATGAGCATGCCGCCCGCGCAAGATGGCACATTTTATTTCAACTTTATTGCCTCTCACGATGGCATTGGGTTGCGACCGATTGAGGGACTGTTGGCGCCGGAAGAGGTCGACACGTTGCTGACGACGATGGAGCGTTTTGGCGG
>JADHNP010000051.1 GCA_016779445.1 Luminiphilus sp.
CTCCCCCGAGGCGGAGTAACTCTCCTCAGTGATATAACTGTGCTCTGCCAACTTGGATTCTGCGAGCATGACCGCTTCTGTGTACTCCGCCGCCACCCGCACATTGCGCGTGGCTCCAGCAGCAGCCTGATACAGCACTCCCAACGAGAGGGATAACACAACGAGGGCTACCAGCATCTCAATGAGGGAGAACCCCTTGTTCGCGACATCGCGCAGCATGACCTTATTGCCCTCCCGGGCTGCCCAAGTCAGACGAAGGCCCAGCCATCACGATAGCGCCGTCATTCCGCCTCTCCCGAACAACCGAAACATTGATTGCGCCGAGAGAAATGGACAAGGAAATCATTAAATGCCCCGCTGGGTAACAGCACCCAGGAGCCAGTCAATGGTGAGGTGTACGCCCGCACCAGTGGGCCTGATTACGGAGATCTCCCCGCCGGAGGATCCTCCCGCAGGATAAAAGCGAATAGCCGCCAAACCCTGTTTGGGGCTCACTTCAGCGGCATAAACCACCCTGATCTCGAGCTCCTCGGGCAAAGACGCAAAACCCTCAAGAGCAATCTTCTGAGAATGGAAACTCGTTGCGTATCGTTTACCGTCAGTGTCAATCAATAAATCCATCGGTTGTCCACTAACAAAGGCTTCCCGACGCGCATTCTTTGCCGCTGAGACCAACTCGCGCACCGCTTCACGGTACTGCATGGTGTCATACAGGGCTCTAACCTGCGGGCCGCCCAGCGAAAAGAATAATCCCGCAATAACCAGCACAACGACTAGTTCCAGCAGCGTGAACCCGCCGGCGTACCTTGTGCTCATCGCGTTCAGTTGGAGACGTCCGCATCCTCGCCCGCGCCGCCTCGACTGCCGTCAGAGCCCAGAGAGGTGATTTCGATAGACGACCCCGAAACCCGATATTCGTAGGGGTTACCCCATGGATCATCTGGCACCTCGTCTTTCTTGAGATAGGGTCCATTCCATCCTCTCGCGCCAGAGGGTTGCCTGACCAGCGCGTCAAGTCCATCGCCTTCTTTTGGGAAGCGGCCCACATCGAGCTTGTAAAGCTCCAGTGCCTGCTCAAAATCCCTGATCTGAATTGCTGCTGACTTTGACTTGGCCCCGCCCAATTGATTCAGAACCTGAGGCCCGACCAACGCCGCCAGCATGCCGAGAATAGCCAGCACAACCAATAGCTCCACCAGCGTAAAGCCACTGTGTCGATGGGCGCGCGTCCGCGATCGCAACATAATGTATTCCTTCATCAAATGGTCCCGAATTTATTCAGACGACCAGTGTGTTGACGGACAGAATGCCCATCAATATCCCCATGATAATAATGGCAATAATGCCACCCATACCCAAAATGAGCGCCGGTTCAAGCAGCGTTAACGCTCGCTTGACCTCATCTTCCACCTCGGCTTCTGAGACCTGCGCCAACTCCAGCAACATCGTGTCCAAACTGCCTGACTCCTCACCCACTCGCACCATTTGCAGAGCGACGGGGGAAAATACGCGGGTGTCCAACGCCTGTGATAAGCGCCCTCCCCGCTTGATCGTCTGTGGCAACTCCACTAGCGAGGCACGAATCAGACTGTTTCCTACGGTGCCTACCGCAATATCAGCGGCGCGCAACATTGCTACCCCGTTGTGCAACAGCGTGCCCATGGTCCGAGCAAACCGAGCAACCTCGTACTTGAGCATAATCGAGCCAACCAAGGGCAGTGTCAGGCTTTTCAGATCTAACCATTCTCGGCCCTTGACCGTACTGGCCCAGCGCCGCACCCACCACACTACCGCCGCCGACAACAAAAGCAGGAGCCACCCCCATGCGGACACGAGGTCTCCCAAACCCACAATCATTTGGGTCAGGAGCGGCAGCGACTCTCCCATATCCTCGAAGAGCGCCTCGAATTCGGGCACGACATAGCCGAGCATCACGAACACCGAAAGCGTCGCGACCGCGGCCAGTATGGCGGGGTAAATCAATGCGGAAATCACCGACGCCCGGACTGTCTTGGCACGCTCCAGATAGGCCGCCAGCTCCTGCAGGACATCCGCGAGATGCCCGCTCGCTTCGCCCGAGCGCACCATGTTGATATAAAAATGATTAAACACATCCGCGCGTTTTTCCAGACCCGCGCTCAGCGCCTTACCGCCCTTGAGAGCGTCAAGGAGTTCCTGCAACAACTGTTTTTGCACGCCCTCAGCAGCAGATTCGATTTGCACTTTGAGCGCGCGGTCCAACGGCAAACCGGCCTTCAACAAAACCGCCATCTCCGCCGTAAACCTCAGAACGTCCTCTCGATCGAAGTGCTTTTTTCTCTTGGTAGGGCGCTTGCCCGCAGATATTTTGCCCAATAGCGAGCGTGCGGTCTCGGCATCAGGAAGCGGTATGACCTGCTGGACGGAGTTCGATGCCGTTTGCGCCGACTCGCTGGAGGGGATAACCGACAGCGGCGTGAGCTGCTGGGAACGCAACTGGCGTTGGGCGGCAGCGATATCTTTGGCGGTTAATAATCCGGTATCGATAGCGCCTGTTCGTCCAAGCGCCTTGTAACGAAAAGCAGGCATCGGTCACCCGCTCTGCTGAAAGGCGCAGTTATGCGGCATGGGACTCATCTATTGGGTCCTCGTTTTGATCTTGCGTTACCCGCAACACCTCGTCCAAAGAACTGTGACCCAGCGCCACTTTTCGTAAACCATCCTCGTAAAGCGTGCACATACCTCGGGCTCTGGCATGCTCTCTCAGCTGGTGCGCATCGGCGCCGTCCAGCACGGCTCTTTGAGCACCGGGGTCGAGTACAAACAACTCGTGAATGGCTATACGCCCACGGTAACCAGTTTGCTTACAGGCCTCGCATCCGTGCGCTTCGTAGACCACTTGGCTACCGCCCTGCATGAAGGCCTCAAGCCCTGTGCTCTTCAGGATTTCCCGGGGCAGCTCCGTAGCAGTTTTACATTCATTACACAGCTTACGAATCAGTCGTTGCGCCAGCACACCGTTTACCGCCGCCGTAATCAAAAACCGCTCCACACCCATGTCTTCCAGGCGCGTGATCGCGCCCGCCGCGGTATTAGTATGCAGTGTGGACAACACCAGATGGCCCGTCAGGGCTGACTGCACCGCAATTTGCGCCGTCTCGGTATCCCGCATTTCCCCAATCATGATGATGTCGGGATCTTGCCTCAGAATCGAGCGCAGTGCCCTGGCAAATGTCAGGCCGATCTGGCTGTGGACTGGGATTTGGTTAATGCCATGTAGCTGGTACTCCACGGGGTCCTCGACCGTAATCACCTTCTGCGAATCGGAGTCCATATTGGATAGCGACGCATACAGTGTGGTCGTCTTACCGGATCCAGTAGGGCCTGTCAGCAAGAGAACACCGTGGGGCCTCTTCAGTAGCTCCGAATAAGCCTCAAAGATATCCTCGCTGAATCCCATGTCAGCCAGATCAAGTTGGATACTCTCCCTATCCAGCACGCGCATGACAATGCCTTCACCATGAACGGTGGGCAGCGTCGATACCCGCAGATCCAACTCGTGGCCCTTGACCCGCATCATAATGCGTCCGTCCTGAGGTAAGCGCCGCTCCGCAATATTGAGATTGGCGAGTAATTTGATTCTGGAAATGATCGCCGCGCAGAGATTGGTGTCGGCAATCTGGCTCGCCTCCTGCAATACACCATCAATCCGGTATCGCAACCGCAAACCGTCATCAAAGTGCTCGAGATGGACATCGGAGGCCTCGATGTCGAGGGAGCGTTGAATAATCTGGTTGACGCGCTGAATCACGGGCGCTTCGCTAGCGAGATCCTTTAGGTGCTCGACAAATTCCGTGTCATTGACGTCAAAAGCGCCGAAGCTATCGAGGGCTTCCTCTTCATCGGCCTGTGTATATCGCTCCAGCGCCGTCTCAATATCCGTCGCAACGCCTAAGTGCAATTCGATATTTTTCCCGGTTGCCAAGTGCAGCGCTTTCTTTACGAAAGGGTCTTGAGGCGCGAGTGAAGACAGCACAATACTCTCGTCGTTGGCAGAGAGCGGCACGACGCTGTTGTTCAGCAAGAAGTGCTCTGGCAACGATTCGATAATCACAGGCTCTTCAGGATAATCTGCCTTGTCGGCAACCCTGACATCCAATTCTTCAGCCAGATATTTTGTAACATTGGCCTCCGCGACGAGGCCAAGTCGCACCAGCGCCTCTCCGAGCATGCAACCCATCTCGCGCTTGGCCAGACGCGCGCGCTCAAGATCACGTTCACTCAACAGACCAGCGGTAACGAGCCGATCTCCCATGGTGATGGGAGTCGCCTTTTCTGTAAGCGTATCTTCAGTCACTCCGTTATGCCCTGTGCGCTGATCCAATTTCGGGGTGTGCTCTCTTGACGACAAGTATCTGGCAGTTATTCCAGCTAACCAACGCTGGAACCATCATGATTGACCACTTTAACACCGCACTCTGCAATTAACCGACTGGGGATAGGTAGTTTTCACACCTTCCTCCTCATACAGGGTGCGTGTGTTTATCGTGGATTTATTTGGCTTGCCTCGCTAAGCTGTGAAGCCTTTCGCAGGACTTTGTTTCGCCCGCCTGGCGTGCGAAGAGCTCGGTCTACACACAACAATGATGAAAAAAAGAAACGTGCTGCTGCACTACCATATTTTTAAAAATGCGGGCACGACATTCGAGCGCGTACTGGATGAGAACTATGGTGACCGGCACATGACCTTCGACGGCCCCTTCTCGTTTTCCCTTATTAACCAAGATCAAGCAGCCGCTGTGATCGAACACCACGCTTCGCATATCGCCTTTTCGTCGCACCAGATACACTTGCCTGTGCCCTCTTCCCTGAGTTTTCGGGCAATCCCCGTTGTTTTTGTGAGGCACCCCCTGCTTCGCATTCGCTCGGTCTATCTCTTCAGTCAGCGGGATCAAATGAAAAACAGTTCGGACACAACCTGCGAACCGCTCGCCGGCTTTGAAGGCTGGTTCGCATCGATGCTCGCGGGGGACAAGAATCGACTCCATCTCTCTAATATGCAGACCGGCGCTTTGAGTAGGACTCACGGCTCTCCTCCAGCACGCAGAGGAGAAAACGGAAGAGTATGCTTTGATTTGCAGGCTGCCATTAACAACCTGCTGCTGGTCCCTTGCCTCGGCCGCACCGAACATTTTGATGCAGATGTCGCGAGTTTTACCAAGACACTATCGCGTCTCGACATTGCATTTTCTTACCGGCCCGGAGAGGCAGAAAATGTGAGCTCAGCCGACCACAAAGAACCCATCGAGCGTCAGCTAGCCACCTTTAGAGACAGGGTGAAGCCTGAGACCTGGGAGCAACTAAACTGGATGAATCATCAGGATCTGGCGCTGTATGACATTGTTCAGGAGATGATGGAACAAAGATTAACTAAGGGCGTCCCCATTCACTTTGCCTGAACTGGGCTCAGCGCTGCCAGCAGCGCTTGCTTCGCTACATCGGTCGTAAAGCGTCCCTCAAGAGAAGCAAGCCCGTGCAAGGATAACCGCTCCCACAGTTGCTGATCTCCATAAACGGCGCAGACGGCTTGGGCGAATGCCTCGGGCGCTGCAGCCAACATCGCGTCCCGTCCATGCTCTAGGCCCATCCCCTCGAGCGCCGAGGGCGACCCCACCACAGGCAATCCGTAGCTCAGCGCTTGATTCACTTTCCCTTTGACGCCTGCGCCATACCTCAGAGGCGCTATAGCCAACCTACAGGACGCGTAGTAGGGGCCAAGCTCCTCAGCAAATCCAACCATCGTCAGCCCCTGTTTCTCGCCCCATTTTTTGAATTTGTGAGGCATCCGGCTTCCAACAATAAATGTCTCGGCATCAGGCAGTGCGGCTTTCACAGCGGGCCATATATCAGTGGCATAATATTCCACCGCATCAATATTTGGGGGGTGCTGAAAACCCCCGACGAAGAGGATTCCAGACCTCTCTCCATACGGCGCAACCGTTTCCTGCGCGTCATGAATATTGCTGATAATAGTGACTCGGGCGCCCGGCATTTCCTGCGCCAACGTGGCCTGCTCCACATCACTGACCACAATCGTCAAATCGGCTTTCTCTATGACTCTGCATTCTTCCTCATGGGCGAGCTCAGCCATTTTTTGAGTGGCGACCGCACGATCCAGCTCGAACTGCCGCCGCAACCTAAGGTAATGAAGATCGATGGTGTCAAACCAGACCTGCGTATCGGGATACCGCTGTGTCAGCTCATCAATGTATTGGATAGCGATGTAATGCCGACATAGCGTAACAATGTCGTACTCACCCGCATGCTTGTTCAAGTACTCGCTGACAGATTGCACATAGGGGCTGTGGAGTACTTCTATCCCCACATCACGAAGCTGTTGGGCATAAGGCTCGTCGGCCAACAGGTTGTCGGCAACGAATGTTACTTTACAGCCCGTGCTGATGAGCAATTTCAGCAAACGGATTGTGCGCAGGGAGCCAGAGTCTTGATCCGGCGTCAGCATGCAGGCCTCTACCCACAACACGTGCACGCGCTTTTCTCGATCACACTCCCGGAAAGGGTTCTCGCCATTGGGCGCATGCCTTGCCAGCCTGTTTTGCCACTTGGTGACAAAGGTCGATTGGTTTTTCACCTGATAGGCTTTTTGACCTGTCGCCAGGTCCGTGCCATGGCTCACTCCCTCGAGGTGAATGACTTTTGCAGCGGGTTGGTATAGCACCCTCATACCCTGTTCGCTGATGGCAAAACAAAGGTCGGTATCCTCGTAGTAACATGGGGAGAAGCGCTCGTCGAATCCGCCAAGTGTCTCCCACAGCTGCGCATCAACCATCAAAGCAGCCGCCGAACAATAATCAGCGTCACGCACATAGTTGTATCGCGGCTCGGAGGGATCTTCATCACGGCCCCAATTCCAGCCTGAGCCATCTCGCCACACGATCCCCCCCGCCTCCTGCAGTCGGCCATCGGGGTACAACAACTGAGCACCAACCGCGCCAACATTGGAGAAGCGCTCAAAAGTTGTCCACATAGCGTCTATCGCGCCGGGCATAACAACCGTGTCGTTATTCAAGAGCAATATCCGCTCACCGCGAGCTTTGGAGACGGCGGCGTTGCAGGTCTGCAGGAAACCCAGATTCTCTCGGTTCCGCAGCACCTCAACCCCCTCGATAGCAAGATTCGCAGGCTCAAACGGCGTCTCGAAAGCGTCGTCAGCGACAATGACTTCAAACCCAACCGACGGCGGATGAATAAAAATGCCTCGAAGACAATCTGCCGTGACCTCATGCTGACCGTAGCTTGGGATAACAATAGACACCTGAGGCGATTTAACGACTGGAAACGAGATGGGCCCCACAGGCAGCCTGGGCAGAACGGTCGCGCCTGACGCTTTAAACACAGACGTCTCCTCGTGCCGCCGATATAAGCGAGACAAGCGACGGCCCACCGCCGTGCGAACTCCTCCCCAACCACCTAGGGCATGGTGGTAACGAACGAACACAAGTGCCTTGCGGACCCATCGCCTGATATCTGGCATGAACCAAAACAGGCGCTTGATCGGATGAAGCAGCCACCGTCGTGGTGCAGTCGCCAACCAGAAGGTACTCGTTTCCAGCTCCACCACTCGAAACAATAGCTGCTGCTTCTCATCTATGAGCGCTTCCACTTGGTCAACGAGGTGGCCGTGATGCTGTCGCTCTTCCTCGATTACCGTCGTTAAATGACCGACATCAGCCTCCTTACTCGCCTGTAATGCGGCAATCTCTGCCTTCAGGTGGGCCTCCTCTTGCGCCGTCGCGGATTTAAATTCAGCGATGACTGTCTCAAGCTGCTGGACTTCGTCCGCCCTGACAGCAAGATGTTCCTCGCGCTGTGACAACGTATGCGCGGTATACATGACATGGCGCCTCAACTCGGCCTTGGCTTCTGCATTGTGCTGATCCAGTGCCCCATGAAGGAGCTCCTCCAGAGGCGGAGCCTGCCTGATTGCCGGATTATCTGTTTTATCTATCTCCGCTAGCACCTTGGCAAGCCGGTCAAGGTCAGGAGAAGCAGCATTCAAGCCCTTGAGGTATTGCTCCACATACATCGCGTCTGAGGCGAAGTTCAAAATCGGGCTCTGCTCGCACTCTCTGGCGACATTGTAGACACGCGGTTGTGCAAGTAATGCGTGCAGCAGGCTCTCGGCGTCTGCATCGGCGGGCATTAGCCGCGCACGATCGATGCCACTCAAACGCTCCGTAAAAGCGCCACGGCTGGTCGCCACAATCGGTAATCCCGTCGCCAGACAAGAAGAGAGCGCATAACTGAAAGTTTCGGGTATTTGCGGAGCGAACAAAAAACAATCCGGTCGCTCTCGTAGCAAGATCTCTGGCAGGGCCTCCCGCTGGTAGGGGCCCGTCACCAGTGCGGGGCAACCGGAATAGAATGGTCGAATCGTCGGGCCAATGACGACAAAATCCAGCGGCAGCTCCCGCTTCTGCGCCAGCTTTATGACCGCTTCCACCACATCAAAGCCTTTAACCAATGACAGCGCGCCGACCACAGCCACCTTAAGGCGTGTCTGGGCTTCCTCCCGATGCCGGATCAGCTTTGGGTCGAGCGCCTCTGGATGCGGCCACACGACGGCGTTCACGTTGTGATAATAGTCCTTAATAACCCCCGCAACATATCCCGAGGGGCAGATCACACGCTCTGCCCTGCCAAGATGATCAGCGAATAAGGCGCGCCAAGGCTCAATCTCCAAATCCCAGTGATTGTTCCGCTCTGCAATACAAGCGTTGCAGCCCTCAACAACAGGGCGGCCACAGTAACGCCCCTGGATATCCTGAAAATGAAACTGCGGACACGCCGTGACAAAGTCATGCACGGTCACGTCATACGGAAGCTTCAGTTTTTCGGGCAATGTCAGCACCCACTTCGGTAGCCCCGCATAATGATGAAAATGAAGGCGCTGAATGCCTGCAGCGGCAATAAGCTCGGTCACGAGGCGCTCGGCCTCACTCATGTGAAGGGTTTTGCTAAAGTCTGATGGCGAGCCAATAACCTCTATTTTGAAAGCCTCTTCACCCCAAGGACGCAAGGCGATACTTTGGCATTGCTGATGGTCCCAGCTCGCCTCCGCAAGATCTTGAATATGTTGTTCAACACCACCCCCTAACTGATGGGTCACGTGGAGTATTCGGGGGCTGCCGTCTGACTTCAGCCGCTCCATGTCGCAGCGCACCCGCGCGTCGAGTGCGGGGTCCTCTCTCACCCAGGCCTGCACCAATTCGGGGAATGCCGGATAACGCTCATCGATAATCTGCTGCGCCTGAGACTTCAGTAATGTTGACTCATATCCAAAAGAAACCCCGCCGGCGTGATAGACGAAAACGTCGCAGGCCAGCAGATGACACCAACCCTGCTGGCCGGTAGCGAGACAAAATTCCACTTCCTCCCCGTAACCCCTCCCGTAACGCTCATCAAACCCGCCCGCGGCTTGCCAAGCTTCGCGACTCACAAACATGCAAAATCCGATCGCGGTAGGCAGTGCCACCGCCACACCCGAGTTCGCGACACGCATGGCGTCATCCAAGCTGGCAACCCGGATATCGTCCTCGGTTTCTCGTCGGTCACCGCCCCAGGGATAGCTGGCGATGGTGGCGTTGTTAGAGAAAGGCGTGATGGTCGCAACCCGAGCTTGCGCCGCGGCATGAGACATCATTCGATCAAGCCAGTTGCCATGAACCTCCGTGTCGGCGTTTAGCAGCACAAAATCACGCTCAGGCCGCACTGCTGAGGCGCGGTTGCATGTTCTGACAAACCCCTCGTTTTCAAGGTTCACCAGCAGGGTGATCAACCCCTCATCAGCAAGCGTTTGCAAGTAGCTATGAATTGCGTGTTCAGGAGAGCAATCGTTGACGACTATGATCTCGCCCTGACACTGATTGCGAGACGCTAGCACAGAGTTAAGACACGCCTTTACCTCATCAACACCGGAGTAGACTGGGATAATAATGTCGACTAGGTTGTCCACGATTCGCCCTGTATCATTTGCCTGGGCATCAACCATCGAGCGTTTTCGCAGAACGCAAGGACCTGCACCCAAAAGGCACACGGGGCACACAAAGTGATGTCGTTAATCCAATCACTGCTGGGCCGGAAAACAATAATCCGCAAAGGTCTCACGCAAGGCGGTTTTCTGGATCTTGCCCGTGGCGGTATGCGGCATCTCGTCGATGAACTGCACATCGTCGGGAATCCACCACTTGGCAATTTTGCCATCGAGATAGGCCTTAAGTTCCTCCGGAGAGGGGTCTTCACCCGGCGCGCGCACCACTATCAAAAGAGGGCGCTCACCCCATTTCTCATGGATCCTGCCAATCACCGCCGCCTCAGACACCTTGGGATGCCCGGTCGCCGCGTTCTCCACCTCTATAGATGAAATCCATTCTCCACCGGACTTGATGACATCCTTGGTGCGGTCAGTGATAGAAACAAACCCGTCCGGGCTGACCGTAGCGACGTCACCCGTTTCAAACCAGCCGGGCTCCGCATGGGCATCAGACACATCCAGTTTAAAGTAGTCGGAACAAATCCAGGGGCCTCGCACCTTCAACGCGCCGAAGGCTTTTCCGTCCCAGGGCAGTTCCTGATTATCATCATCGGTAATCTTAATTTCGACGCCCCAGATGGGGGTACCCACATTTGTGCGCATCTCGGCAAACTGCTCGGGGGAATATAAAGCGCGATGACCCCCGGCATGGTTAGTCGTGCCCAAAGGACTCATCTCCGTCATACCCCAGGCATGCCGCGTATCCACACCATAAGTATCGAACTCCTCCATCACCGAGAGCGGACAAGCCGATCCCCCGACGACGATACGGGTGAGCGTATCAATGCGCTCCCCAGACTCACGCAAATGTGCCAGCAGGTTCAGCCACACTGTCGGCACCCCGGCAGACAGCGTCACCCCTTCCTCATTGATCAGCGTCGCCAAAGTTGGGCCGTCACCCATCTTGTTCCCCGGCATAACCAATTTTGCTCCCGCTACCGGACATGCATACGGGTTGCCCCAGGCGTTCACATGGAACATCGGCACGATGGGCAACATCACGTCGCCGCTGGAAATATTCATCGCGTCGGGCATGAGCGTGGCATAGGTATGTAAAACCGTGGAGCGATGACTGTAGAGCACACCTTTCGGATTGCCCGTGGTTCCCGAGGTGTAACACAGAGAACAGGCGACCTGCTCGTCCAAATCGGGCCACTCAAACACATCGCTCTGGGGGCTCATCAGGTCTTCGTAGCACATCACATCGGCCCGATCACTCTCTGGCATATGCTCGCGCGTTGTCATAATGACCCAGCCCTCGACGGCAGGACACTGGTCGGCGATACCTTCAATCAGCGGCCAAAAATCGGGGTCAAGAAACACGTATCGATCCTCGGCATGATTAACAATGTAGACAATCTGCTCAGGAAACAGACGAGGGTTAATCGTGTGACAGACATAGCCCGAGCACGCTGAGCTATAGTAAGTTTCCAAGTGGCGATAATCATTCCAAGCGAGCGTTGCAATACGGTCTCCCCGATCAAGCCCCCACGCCTGCAAGACATTGGCTAACTGCCTGGCCCGGGCAAAACATTCCCTGTAGGTATAACGATGGCGCGGATTGTCCCGGGTAATCGAAACAATCTCCTTATGGCCATGCACCCTTTCCGCATGCCGGACTATCGAGGTGATCGTCAGCGGGATGTCCATCATCAAACCGTTCATGTGTACTGTTCCTCTCTCATTTAACCGTTGCCCTACTCACTGACCGGGCCGCACTTCTCCCGGCAGTTCAACATCCATCAGGCAGCTTCGCACCACCCTTCTTCGCCTTTGCCCGAGGATCGCACGCTGCGCCCCTCGCCCTCTAGTTTGATGAGGTGCGCAAGCAGCGACAATTTTGCCCACTCATGCATGGCGGGGTCGACGTCGTCATAGACCGACACCACCAGCGTATCCAACGACTGGGGTGCAGGCGCCAGCGCGCGTGCCACCTTGGCTTCTCGCATCAACCGATGCCGGACAAGTTTTTCCACCTCAGCCCGACAATCGGGAATGATTTCCCCGTGCCCCGGGGCAACCGACCGCACGTCGTAATCCAGCAGCCTTTTCAGCGATGCGATGTAGTCAGCCATGCTCCCACCCGGGGGAACAATCACGACCGTCGAGCCATTCATTATATGGTCTCCGGCAAATACGATTCCCTCTTCCTCGAGTAAATAGCACACATGATTGTCCACATGCCCCGGGGTATGGATTGCTCGGAGCGTCCACCCGTCACCAGCAATACAGTCATCGTCTTCAATCTGTGTCTGTGGCTGGAAAGTCAGATCTTGGTGACGATCATCTTCGGTAGTTCGCCCCACCAACGACGCCCCCGTGCTGGCGGCGAGCACAGCCGCAGCGGGAGAATGATCTGGGTGGGTGTGAGTACACACGACGTAACGTAAGCGATCGCCCACGCATTCTAAAATCGCATCAACATGCTCCGCTATAGCAGGACCGGGGTCGAGCACCGCCAAATCTGTCTCGCCAATAACATAGGTATTGGTGCCGGGGCCGGTCATCGGACCCGGATTGGGGGCAACGATGCGACGCACCCGATTCGACAACACCTTCACTGCGCCGTGTGGCTGCATCTCACTCCACCAGCTCTAGAATCGCGACATTAGGGTCAACATCAGCGGCGTAATCCACACCCTCAACACCGAAACCAAACAGCTGCAGGAACTCCTGTCGGTAGCCATCAAAATCAGCCAATGATTTGAGGTTATCCGTATCGATTTGCTCCCAAATACCCGCCACCTCGGCTTGTACAGCAGGGTCCAGTTCAAGCTGATCAACGCGCAAGCGACCCTCGTCATCGAGCATGCCGTCGCCATACAGGCGGTCACGGAACAGGCGATCGATTTGCTCAACACACCCCTCGTGCACGCCGCGAGCCTTCATCACTTTAAACAGAATCGCCAAATAAATGGGCATGGCGGGAATTGCAGCGGACGCTTGGGTCACAACAGCCTTCAACACCGATACCCTGGCATCGCCACCCAGCGGTGCAAGGCGCTCGCGAATACCTGCTACCCGTCGATCAAGGTCCTGTTTCGCGGCACCAATTGTTCCATGCCAATAAATGTCCCAGGTAATCTTCTCGCCGATATAGGTATACGCCGTGGTTTTGATGCCCTCTGCCAGCACGCCCGCCTCTGCCAGCGCTGTCATCCACATCTCCCAGTCCTCGCCACCCATCACCGCCACGGTGTGGTCGATCTCTTCCTGAGTTGCCGGCTCCAAGTGAAAATCTTGGATGGCTTCCTTATCCGTATTCACACCCTTTTGCGTGGTCGCACAACCAATGGGTTTCAGCGTCGAGTTGAAGACTTCACCACTTTTAGGATGCGTGCGCCGCGGCGCCGCCAGACTGTAAACTACCAGATCCACTTGCCCGAGCTCTTCCTTGATCAGGCTGATGACCCGGGCTTTCATCTCGTCTGAAAAGGCGTCGCCATTGAAGCTTTTGGCGTACAACCCTGCCTCTTCTGCGAGTTGATGAAATGCGGCCGAGTTATACCACCCCGCGGTGCCCGGCTTTCGTTCGCTGCCGGGCTTCTCGAAGAACACACCAATGGTCGCCGCGCCCGAGCCGAACGCCGCAGTGATTCGCGAAGCGAGCCCGTACCCTGTCGAAGCACCAAGCACCAGCACACGCTTGGGACCATCAGCGATCTCACCTTTGCCCTGTACGTGGGCTACCTGGCGTCGCACGTTCTCAAGGCACCCCGTTGGATGGGTCGTCGTACACAGAAAACCGCGCACCTTGGGCTGAATCACCATAGACCGATCTCCATAAAAAAGAGCGCAAAGTCTAGCATGCAAGGGGCATCAAGGAGCACACTGGGGATCTGGATCGGTGAGTATTCAGGGAAGGCCTATTACCCTGTGTTCGACGCCCCGCGCACCGCAGGGGCACCCACTATAAAAGCAACCTTGCAAATGAGCGCCAGGAGAAATCGATGCAAACTGAAACCGCTATTCTCGCCCCCGCCGCCGTTTTGGCCGGGTGGTCCATGATTGTTTTCCTATGGCTTCTCGCGCGTCGCCTGCCTGCCTTCAAGGCAGCCGGCGTTGTCTTGGGAGAAATGCCCCCCGGGGCACGCGGAGGAGACGGCGAGGCGCAAATGCCCGCCAAGGCCAATTGGATTTCTCACAACTACACCCACTTAATGGAACAGCCAACGGTATTCTATCCTGTGGTGATCATGCTGGCCCTGATGGGTGATAACTCAACAGTCAGTGTCAATCTTGCCTGGGCTTATACCGGTTTGCGCATTCTGCACAGCCTCTGGCAGGCCAACGTCAATACCATACCCATTCGCTTTGCACTTTTCGGGTTTGCCAGCGCGTGTCTGATCACGCTTGTCGTCAGGGCAGTATTGCTGGCGCTGTGACACCCTCGCGCCGTTCGGGTCGCGTCGCGAGCATCAGCCGTCTCGAGGCGCACTCGCGGCCAGAGTGGAATAAAAGATGGGGCGCGACCCTAGGGCTCGCCAGACGCATCGGCCCAGCGTTTCAGGTGCTGGGGGGTATCGATATCGATCAAGTAGCGGGTGTTTTCGGTGACCCAATCCAGGGCCCACGGTACCTTGCGATGACGCCATTGGCCGCTACCAAACTCACCCTCACCACGAAGCACCTGATCCACAATTGACCGACTCAGCAGGACTGGATTCCCCGGTTGGCCGTTGACCACCGGCCCCACAAATTCAATCCCGGTTTCGGCGTGTTTAAAGGCGCCGATCAAGGCAATCAAATCCGGAGTCTCGAGCGCAGGCATATCCACTGGCACCACCAGTGCGGCATCGATGCTGGCGGACAAAGCTGACAACCCCAGTGTTAATGACGCCGACTGCGAATGATCGTCTACAGGCTGTATCACCGCCGTTGCATCGCAATAATCCTCCAGCAGCGGCACTAGTTGCTCAGCGTGGTGACCGAGCACCACAACCAGCTCATCCACGCCGACCGCAGAAAGCAGACGGAGATGACGCCGCAACAGCGGTTCCCCGCGCACCGAAATTAAGCCCTTGGGTCTGAAGCCAAGGCGACTGCCCGCTCCAGCGGCCAGGATAACCGCTCCAAGGTGCAGCCGACGGGTAGCGCATTGGCCGGGTGTGCAACCTTCCATCAATACCGACACACCATCGGATTTTTGCCTCGCTGCGGGTTCTGTAATCCGAAGCTAGCAGGCATCACATAACCATCCGCCTGACATCTGCAAGCAAGGCGATGAAGTCTGTCATGAAGCGCCCTCCGTCCCCACCATTGACCACCCGATGATCATAGGACAAGGCGAGCGGGAGCAGGCTTCGAGGCTGGAACGCCTCACCATCCCATACGGGTTGGACTGTGGCCCGACCCACACCCAGAATGCCAACCTCGGGAGTATTGATGATCGGCGTAAATCCGCGTCCACCGATAGCACCGAGGCTACTTACAGTGAAAACGCCCCCTTGCATGTCATCGGGTTTGAGCTGCTTGTCGCGTGCCTTGTTGGCCAATGACGTGATTTCAGAAGCCAGTGCCCAAACTGACTTTTCATCGACGTCGCGGATCACTGGCACCACCAACCCCCCCGGCGTATCAACTGCTATACCGATATGACAGTAGCGCTTCATCACCAACGTTTCACCACCATCTGCCAGCGAAGCTTTTAATTTAGGATGATCCGCCAGCGCCAGCGCACAGGCTTTGAGAATGAAAGGTAATGGTGAAAGGCGCACCCCTCGCTGCTCAGCCTCCGACTTCATCCCCTTACGAAACTGCTCTAAGTCACTGATATCCGCGTCATCGAATTGCGTAACGTGAGGAACATTCAACCAGGAGCGCACCATATTGGAGGCGGTCAGTTTGTCGATGCGTCCTCGGGAAAGGGATTCTATTGTGCCAAATCGCGCGAAATCCACCTCGGGCACGGCTGGCAGACTCGTGGCCGCTGAAGGATCCTTCTCAGGACTGGCCAGTGCGCTCGCAACGTAGTGCTGCAGATCTTCCTTAAGGATACGACCCCGCGTACCTGAGCCGCTAACCCGATCGAGCAGAACGCCAAACTCCCTGGCCAGTTTACGGACAGCAGGACCGGCGTATACCGCGCCTGAGCCATCTTCGACTTGCTCCACTACCGATGCGCCCGCCGCGACTTCCACACGATCCTGGTTGGCAGCCTTGGAAGCCGGCGCAGTGGCTGACGCCACGGGAGCCACCTCTTGCTCGGCACTGGCGAAGGCTTCAGAGTCTGAGGCATTGTCTGCTGGGGGATCGCTTGGCTGCAAAGTGGCGATCACAACGCCCTCGTGCACCGTGTCACCTGCGCTGGCCAACCACTCGGTGATAACACCCCGCGCGGGAGCAGGCACCTCCATGGAGGCCTTGTCAGACTCCAACAAAACCAGAGAGTCACCCTCCTCCACTTTCGTACCAACAGGCACCAGTATCTCGACCAGATC
>JADHNP010000052.1 GCA_016779445.1 Luminiphilus sp.
CAAAAAAGCATTGGCCGTAATGTCGATGACGACATAATCACCCATCCGCTCCACCACACAATGCTTTACCTCACGGATTGCGGTGGCCGATTGACAGCCAGCCGCACGGAAAGCACTGAAATCCTGCTCGCCCAGCAGGGCGCTAGCGGCCACATTCATCGGTTCAAGATTCAATGCCTGTCGAGACCAACACACCAAATCCTCAATGAGAGCTGAGCGGATAGGGGTCGTCAACACTAGGTATCGATAACGTCGCGACACTGCGCTAAACCGCGCGTGAAACTCCGCGGCGACGGGGGTAACCCAATGCAACCTTACGCCCGCTGGAAGATAGCGATTGGCGCCGATGCACCATGCCTTCGGGCTGCGCTGCACCGGGGGATCGAAATGAATAATTTGACCGAAGCCATGAACCCCAGTGTCGGTCCTGCCAGCGCAAATGATACGCACGGAGGTCCCCGCTACAGTGCCAAGAGCTGACTCAACCTCTTCTTGCACCGTCGCTACAGACAGATGTGTTTGCGCCTGCCACCCATGGTAATGCCCTCCATGATACTCGACCCGTGCAGCAAGCCTCTGTCCTGTGGGTAGCAACTCGTCAGAAAGTCTCAATAGATCACGATACCTCGAGACGCAGCAATAACTCTCTCGCTTCGGCCTGCTGCGTCAGATTGCCCTCTCTAATCACCTCGGTGAGCACGAGTCGCGCCCCCTCCTCGTCTCCCATGTCGAGGTATGCCCTGGCCAAATCCAGTTTGCTATCGACGGGATCAGTCTCAAGGCCGTAAATCGACTCTTCTGTGCCCGAGGATTCCTGATCAGCGACTCCAGCCTCGGTAAAGCTCTGAACTTCCTCAGAATTATCGGTCACGGGCACCAACGACAACCCCGTGCCCTCTGGCGCCCGCGTCACGCCCGCGCTTGTTAGTATCTGACTTCCCCTCTCGATTAACTCAGCATCACCGCCTTGTTCAATCTGAGCAAGAAGTGATTGCGCTTCTCGGAAATGGCTTTGCTCTAAATAACATTCCAATAGTCGCAATACTAAAGATTGCGAAGTCGCACCGTCACGAAAAGCCGCGCTCAACACCTCTTCCGCCTGATCTGGCCGTCCGTAGGCCAGGTAAACCTCAGCCTCCTCAAGCGCCTTAGCGGCGCGAATCTGCGGATCGGAGAGCAGGCCTTCCTGAGTCATTTCTGCTGGCGTCTCCAGCTGCTCCGAATGCTTCGCGCCATCATCGCCGCCTGACTGAGTGCGGGAACGAGCGCGTTGACCTAACCATCCCGCCAATGCACCCGCAATCAGCAAACCGACAGCACCCAACACAAGCCACCTGAAGGAATCTTTTTCGGGTTGCGTGACGATAATAGGCAGCTCCGGCTTAGTGGTCGCCGCCAACAGCTGGGAACGGAGCACTTCAAGCTCTATATCGCGTTGTTTGAGCTGCTGCTCCATCCTCTGCAGATTGCGCTCGAGCGCCTCAACCTTGATCAATAGCGCATCAAACTCAGGGGATGTAGGCATATCCGTCGAGGACTGAGGACTGCCCACAGATAAGTCGGGCTGGATCGGAGCCTCATCGGGGGGAAGCGTGACAGGCGTAGCAGTCAGAGGAGCGGCTGGTAAAGCCTGATCAATCGCAGGCGTCGGGTCTGCGACCAACGTTAATCCCGGCCTCAGGCCCGAGCTGGGGTCAGACCATGCTGCATTTTGACGGGCGACTTCCGCTCTCGCATCTCGCGCTGATATGGCAATGTCTCCCACTGTCGGCAAGTTCAATAAATAACCGGATTTAAGTCCGTTAACATTCTCGCGATCAAAGGCCTCGGAATTTAGCAAGACAATGCTCAACATTGCTTGCTCAATCGTGATGCGCTCTGGCTTTGCTGTGGAAGCAATGCGCCACAGCGTATCGGCATTTCTTACCAGATAATTACCCCCGGGCCGGATCACATCTGCAGTGCTGCTCTCGGTCGCCGATGCACGCTTTTCGGGGAGTGCCGCTTCTCTCGACGAGCGCTGAGCCGATATACCAACAGTGGCCTCAGTCATTGCCGGAGGTAGATCGATCAACAAAGTGTATTCCCGGAGCAGACGGCCTTCAGGCCAGCGCGCCTCGACAACAAAATTCAAATAGGGTTCGCGCAGGGGCATCTTTGTGGTCATCTGAGCCACTAGCGTGGCGTCTACCACCTGTACGTCAAAGACTATCCCAGTTAAGAAATAGGCTCTGTCGACACCCAGGCGCTCAAACTCTTGCTGAGACGCAAGACCTAGCTGAATGTCCGCAGCATCGAGGCCGTCGGCCTTCAGCAATAACAACTCAGCCCTAAGGGGCTCGTTAAGATGTGAGCGGAGCGAGATGTTACCCAGACCGAGAGTCCAGCCAGCATGGGCAAATAAAGCCGCAAGGGCGGCAACCACAGTACGCTGTATCAACCTCTTCATGAAATCGCCGCCTTCCCCTTCCTTTGGTCTGGCTTCAACGCGACCCCTGCCGCCTTTTCCTTGGCATTTACACCAGCGGGATCCACGTCGCACTTGTTCTAAAGATACGTAGACAGTAGCACCTCAGCAATCTGCACGCTATTGAGGGCAGCACCTTTGCGCACGTTGTCAGCGACAACCCAGAGATTCAAGCCTCTTGGGTGTGAAATATCTGCTCTGATGCGCCCTACAAACACTGGATCCGCGCCTGCTGCCTCACTGACCGGTGTGGGGTAGCCCCCAGGCTCGGGAGAATCTAATACCGAGACGCCGTCCGCAGCTTGCAACAAGGCCCGAGCCTCGGTGACTGACACCGGCTCTCTGGTTTCAATATGAACCGCCTCTGCGTGACCATAAAACACGGGCACACGGACACAAGTGGGGTTAACTCGTATGGATTCGTCGGCGAGAATTTTTTGTGTTTCCCAAACCATCTTCATTTCTTCTCGGGTGTAACCATTTTCGAGAAAAGTATCGATATGCGGAATCACATTGAATGCGATCTGTCGGGGGTACACCTTTGGCTCAGCTTCTTTGCCGTTCAAAAGTCTCGCCGTCTGCCCGGCAAGCTCTTCAATGGCATCTTTACCCGTGCCACTGACCGCCTGATATGTTGCAACATTGATTCGTTCGATACCCGCCACATCATAGATAGGCTTTAAAGCCATCAGCATTCCGATGGTGGAGCAGTTGGGATTGGCAATAATGTTGCGCTGGCGAAACTGGCCAATCGCCTCAGGGTTTACCTCGGGAATGACCAGGGGAATATCGTCGTCTCGCCGGAAATGCGACGTATTATCGATGACCACACATCCTTGCTGGGCTGCAATGGGCGCATACTCAGCGCTCACATCACCCCCGGCAGAAAACAGTGCAATCGGGGTCTGAGAGAAATCAAAATTACTGAGATCCTGAACCGTGTATCGCTTGCCTTTGAACCGTAGAGATTTGCCAGCAGAGCGACTCGATGCCAGCGGAAACAGCTGATCAACGGGAAAGTCTCGAGATTCGAGGATCTCGATCATCGCTTCTCCGACGGCTCCAGTGGCCCCCACTACCGCTACATTTACGGCTTTCATATGCAATTACCAATCATTCGTTGCCCAACGCTGCAATCACCGCATCACCCATCTGGGTCGTCCCCACTGGGGCCAAGCTATTTTCATCTTTGCCATTACTGGCAATATCACTAGTCCTCAGCCCCTGTGAGATAACCGATGCCACTGCTCTGTCTATACGTTCGGCAATATCATTCAACTGCAGCGAGTAACGGCACATCATTGCGGCTGATAATATGGTTGCCAAGGGGTTCGCCAGATTTTGCCCTGCGATATCCGGTGCAGAACCATGCACAGGTTCATAAAGACCCCGGGAGTGAGCATTAAGGGACGCCGAAGGCAGCATCCCGATAGAGCCTGTCAGCATCGCAGCGATGTCGGACAAAATATCGCCAAAAAGATTGCCCGTCACCACGACATCGAACTGCTTCGGCGCTCTCACCAGTTGCATCGCGGCGTTATCAACATATAAGTGACTGAGTTCCACCTCGGGGTATTCCGTCCTCAAGCTCTCAAGGACCTCCCGCCACAGCATAGTCACCTCCAGCACATTGGCTTTATCAACAGAGCACAGCCGGCCATTGCGCTTCTTTGCCGCCTCAAAGGCCAAGCGACCAATGCGCCTAATCTCATTTTCGTCGTAACGGTCCGTATTCACCCCCTCACGGACTCCGTCCTCACGGGTATTAATGCCTCGCGGCTCGCCGAAATAAATCCCGCCAGTCAACTCTCGAACGATCAATATGTCGAGTCCCGCGACCAAGTCCGATCGCAAGCTGGACGCCTGTGCCAACTCAGGAAAAAGTATCGCAGGTCGCAAATTACAAAATAAATCTAGATCTGACCGAATCGCGAGTAGACCACGCTCAGGCCGGTCTGCAGCGGGTAAACCATCCCACGCCGGACCTCCCACCGCGCCAAGCAAAATAGCGTCTGCTTCACGCGCCAATTTTTGTGTGCTTGGTGGATATGGCGCCCCCTCTTTATCGATCGCTATGCCGCCAATGTTTGCCTCACTAAACGTGAAACCCAGCTCATAGCGCGTATCCACTGCCTCCAATACACGGCGCGCCTGCGCAACGACCTCAGGCCCAATACCGTCACCCGCGAGCAGCAACAGGTCGTAGTTCACAACACCAAATCCTCAAACAACCACGGAAAACGCTTAGCGTGATGCTCTTCAAACGCCTTTATCGCGTCTGTGCTCTCCAGCGTAATGCCCACATCATCGAGTCCCTGCAAAAGACACTCTCTACGAAAAGCGTCTATTTGAAAGGGCCAGATATCGCCGTTTGGTAGCGTCAATGTATTGGCGGAAAGATCCACTTGCAGGCGAAAGCCTTCAGTCTCAAACAGCATATCGAAAAGCACTTGTACTTGAGTCGCAGACAGCTCGATGGGCAAGATGCCGTTTTTGAGCGCATTTGAACGAAAAATATCCGCAAAACTTGGGGCAATGACACAGCAGAATCCATCGTCAGCGAGCGCCCAAGCCGCATGCTCTCTGCTAGAACCGCAGCCAAAGTTCTCTCTGGCCAACAAAATAGAAGCATTTTGATAACGAGGAAAGTTAAGCGGGAATTCTGGATTGAGCGGCCGCACGCTATTGTCCGCGCCGGGAGCGCCCTCATCGAGGTAGCGGAGATCGTCAAAAAGATTGGGGCCAAACCCCGACCTTTTGATCGACTTCAAAAACTGCTTAGGTATCATTAGGTCAGTGTCGACGTTGGCTCTATCCATCGGCGCAACCAAACCATCGTGTTGAGTAAAAGCGCGCATTACAAACCCTCCCCAACGACGTCCGAGACTGCTTCGACGTCATCGATGGAGACAAAATGCCCCATCACCGCTGCTGCTGCGGCCATAGCAGGGCTGACAAGGTGTGTTCGTCCACCGCTACCCTGACGGCCCTCAAAGTTTCGGTTGGAAGTGCTCGCGCAACGCTCACCGGGCTCTAGACGATCCGCATTCATAGCAAGGCACATTGAGCAACCCGGCTCGCGCCACTCCATCCCAGCCTCCATAAAAATCTGGTCCAAGCCTTCTGCCTCAGCCTGCGCCTTAACCAGACCTGAACCTGGAACAACCAACGCTTTCTTAATGGAAGATGAAAGCCGCCTACCTCTCAAGACAGCGGCAGCTTCTCGAAGGTCTTCGATGCGTGAGTTCGTACAAGAACCGATAAAAATCGCGTCCGGCTGAATATCGGTAATCGGCATACCTTCGCTAAGCCCCATGTATTCCAGCGCTCTTTGAAGCCCTTGTCGTGCGGTTTCGTCGGGCATTTCGGCAAGACGCGGCACATATCCATCGACCGATGCCACCATCTCGGGGGACGTACCCCACGTAACCTGCGCCCTAACGGCGCTGCCATCTATCTCGATACTGCGATCAAAGTGCGCCCCATCATCGCTTCGCAGGCTTCTCCACCAAGCTTCAGCCGCTGTCCAGTGCTCGCCCTTTGGGGCAAGGGGCTTGCCGCGAACGTACTCTATCGTGACATCATCAACCGCTACCAAACCACATCGCGCGCCCGCTTCAATGGCCATGTTACATAGGGTCATACGTCCTTCCATCGTCAACGCACAGACTGCGTCGCCGGAAAATTCCAGCGCATAGCCTGTGCCCCCTGCAGTGCCTATGCGCCCAATAACTGCGAGTGCAAGATCCTTCGCCGTGACCCCTCTTGGGAGCTGTCCGGTGACCTGCACTCTAAAGTTTTTCATTTTTCTCTGGATCAAGCACTGAGTCGCCAGTACATGCTCCACCTCGGAGGTCCCGATGCCATGCGCCAACGCACCAACAGCGCCGTGAGTTGAAGTGTGAGAATCGCCGCACACGACCGTCATACCGGGCAGTACCGCCCCTTGCTCCGGTCCCATAACGTGAACAATTCCCTGGCGAATGTCGTTTAGCGGTATCTCAGCGATATCGAAAGCTTTGCAATTGTCATCCAATGCCTGAAGTTGGATACGTGAAACCGGATCTGGCAATGCAGCGAGCCCTGCTGCACGCTCGGCTTGCAAGGTCGACACGTTATGGTCCGGGACCGCAAGGTTAGCGTTTCTCCGCCAGGGTGATCGGCCAGCAAGAGACAGGCCTTCAAACGCCTGGGCAGAGGTCACCTCATGGAGGAGGTGCCTGTCAATATAGATCAGCGAGGTGCCATCCTCCCGCTGATCAACGAGATGTGCCTCCCACAGTTTGTCATATAACGTTTGCGCCATAAGATCCCTGTCCTGGTCATGCCGACAAGACACAGTTTCTATCTCGGCGGCGAGCAAGCGTGTGAAAAAGCGCGGAGTATAGCATCGATATAGCCCGAATCTGGGAGCGCCAAGCGGCCTCGAGTGAACCCAGCCATCAGATGCTTACAGGCCGAACACCGGACAAATTCAGCCTTGCTGATGCATAATTTTCCAGCAATGGTGGATTCGCGCTGAGCGTGAAAAATCAGGTGGGATTGACGCGGTTGTCACATCCTCCAGCCGCCATATTGATCGCACCTCGGGATCAAGTTCAAATTTCCGCCGATTAGTAGAAAAATATAAAACACCATCGGGAGTGAGCCGCGCCATAGCCATATCGAGCAGGCTTTTGTGATCGGCTTGAATATCAAAATCCGCGTGGCCCTTCGAGTTTGAGAAAGATGGCGGGTCCAACATAATGACATCATATGTACGGCTGTCTTCCTGCAGCCACTGACGCACATCTGCCTTAACACTGCGGTGCTGACGCTCTGACAGACCATTGAGCGCAAGATTTTCGCGGAACCACTCCAGGTAGGTAGCCGATGAGTCAACACTCGTGCTGGTCGTAGCGCCACCCAATGCTGCGTGTAATGTGGCCACTCCGGTGTAACTGAAAAGATTCAAAAAATGCTTGCCCTTACTTTGCTGACCGAGCCAGTGTCGCAGGGGTCGATGATCCAAAAAGAGTCCAGTGTCCAGATAATCGTGAAGATTAATCAATAATTTGGCGGCACCTTCTTGCACGATAATTCGGGTCTCTCCCTCGCCGAGTCGTTGATACTGGTCTCGACCCCGCTGTCGGCTTCTTGTCTTGAGTGCGATGCTGGAGCCGTCTGCAATATTGAAAACAGCCTGTAATGCGTAAAGAACCTCGCGCAAATGTTCCGCAGCCTTGTTTTCGGGAATCGCCTTTGGTGCTTGATACTCCGCCACATGCAGGTGACCGTCGTACCAGTCGATTGCCACAGAATATTCGGGAATATCTCTGTCATATAACCGATAACAACGGATATTGCCCTGTTTGACCCAAGGCTTCAGGCGTCTCAGATTTTTTCTAAGTCGATTTGCTAGGCTCAAAGCACCGCTAGAGAGCGCAACCTCCTCCCCACCCGTTTCGGGCGCTGTCGCACGTAATGCGGGGGACGGGCCCGACTCCTCGAGTGGCTTGAACCGATTGTCAGCGTCTAGCTTGAACTGCAAACAATGAAGTTCAAGGCGACCATTATTGAATCGACGACGTTTGTGAGCACGCAATCCGACAGCCTTACCCAGCGATAGGTCCGAGGTCAGAACGAGTCCCTCCCATCCAATAAATTCTCGACTCATCACGTCACCGATAGCCGAATATAGATGGGGCAATGCGCCGCTTTCTCCCATTCTCTCACCCCATGGCGGGTTCATGACTAGCAGGCCCGATGGCAGGGTGCGATGCGTGGGGCGCCTCACTTCGGCAAGACTCTTGCACCGTATTCTGACGATTTCCTCTAATCCCAATCGCGCAATATTTTCCTGTGCGCGTCTCACTGCGCGGATATCGGCGTCATAGCCTCGGATCTCAATCTCGCCGTCATTCATGCGAGAGCGGGCCTCTGCCTCGCCTCTGATCGCCGCCCATTGGGCAGCATCGTGGCCCAGCCACCCGGTAAAGCCAAATTGCCGACGAGACAGTCCCGGCGCACGATCCAGCGCCATCAACGCGGCTTCCAAAAGCAATGTGCCGGATCCACACATGGGGTCTATAAACGCCTCACCCACCTTTGAGCGCGACGGCCAATCGGCCCCCAAAAGCACAGCAGCAGCAACGTTTTCCTTTAGCGGAGCGAGGCCGCCGTCCAATCGATAGCCCCGTCGGTGCAAGCTGTCGCCCGAGAGATCGATCCCAAAGGTAACCTGCCCCTTCGAAAGTCGTACCGTGACGCGAACATCGGGTTGTTTCAGATCTACTGAGGGCCTACTGAGACCTGCTTCGCGAAACTGGTCGACGATGGCATCCTTGACTTTTTGAGCTCCAAATTGCGCATTGCGCATCCAACTTGCACGGCCCGAGAAGTCGACTAAAAAACTAGATTTTTCAGTCAGATGAGAGCGCCAGCTGAGGTTCTTTGTCGCTTGATACAGACCATCCGCACCCTCAACATCCACCCGACTCAACTGCAACAATACCCGGTTGGCCAAACGACTCCACAAACACACTCGATAGCCCAGAGCCAGGTCGCCGCAAAATGAAACCCCGACCGGCCTTTCAACCACCTCCTCCGCGCCCAAAGCCTGAAGCTCTTGGGTGAGTAACACTCCGACCCCAGTGGGGCAGGTCGCGAGATAGCGATGGACTGTCATTGCAATTCACCCTGCTCCAACAAAAAGATTTCGCGCAGTAACTCTCGCCAGGTCGCATACTGGGTATCGAGGGTGCCTTCTAGCGTAATAACGGCATCTTCCGTGGTCATCACCACGGGTTCACTCTCACCGTCTAATGCTTCCGCCAACTCGAATAGCGCCTGCTCCTGAATACGGTAGGATCGATAGGCAGAATAGCTTGCTTGCATTCGGGAAAACTCGCCGCCTCCTTTGCCAGCCGATCGTGACGCCGCCATCGATTCATACTGATCCAGCCAGTTCGCCTGCTCAATACTCGCCTGACGCCACAAGTAATAGGTTGGACCTGCCCTTTCCAACAACATCCCCAACTGCTCATCAACGGCATCACAGAATAAATATTCCTGATTTCTGATTCTTTTTACCCTACTCAACATGGGGTCATTGCTCGCAGGCATTCGTTTGAGACTCAGCATTGGCCCTGTGTTGTCAACATAATCGGAGAACACGTCGGGCGCCAAAGATCGGGCATATAACATGTCCGCTATCGAGATCACACTGGATCGCTGTACCTCTGTCCTGCTCAACCAGTAGTCACGCATACGGTTACTCACAACGTGAAATATCCTGCTTAAATCAGAGAGATTATCCGACGGCGCGGTTTCTCTGTAAGCCAGACGCAAAGCGAGCCACTCCGCTCCCGTTATGTCAGAGACCCGCACGTCCAGAATCAAGTCTCGTCCGTCAGAAGCCACAATCGTGGCTCGAATGTTCACAGGCGCCAATGGAGATACCGTGGGCACAACACGCACCGCGCCCCATTGAGCACTGCTTACCAGTGCCTCGCGAAGAAGCCCCGGCAACAATCGCGACTCAAGCTTTCGCACGGCCATATAAGCAGCCGTTTCTCCCGCGTCCGGACCCACATCAAATATAGCCACATTGATGTCGGGCGCCGGCAAAAATGGCTCGTCAGCTATATGCAAGGTTTCTGGTACGGCCGAGCGAACTATTGACGCCGCGTCATTGAGGTCCGGATTTTGCTCCGGCGCTGGGATTGAGGTCGCGCAACCCAATACGCTAATCACCCATAGGGGCAAACACAATCGTAAAATAGGGATACGCATCACCGAGTCCATACTTACTCCAGATCCACGTCTTCGGTTGTACAGACGCGCCCCCGAGACAACGTTTCGATGCAGCTATAACCGCGCTTAGTCGGGTCATACCGACCAAAAACTTGACTGATCACAAAATCGTGGCCCGTTCTCGGGTCGCTCAGTTTGGTGCGTTGCGCCAGCGAGTTGCCGTCGCCAGATCGAGTAAAACGATGCGCCACATTTAATCCATCAGGAAGCTGAATGACAAAGTGCCATTGCTGTCCATCCCACCAACAAATCTCTCGTCCTAGGCGACTGGTCTCATCTCCCGTCACGTCCAAGGAGCAAATGAGCGCGAAACTATTCTCCCGCTCGATTCTAATCCATTGAGTGTCTTGCTCAATCTCAAGCAACGTGGGTTCTGCCACAAGCTCGGCCATCTTTGCCAACGCAAATAGGGTATCGACGTCCCCCAACCTCGTTCCCTGGTAAGGCGAGCCTTTTTCCGCGGACTCATTCCGACGGCGAATTTCCCGCTGTACTTCTCTAAAGGTGCTGTTGAGCTGATTCTGAATACTATCGCTACGCGCGTAGTCGACTTCCCAATAGCCCGAAAAGTCAGGCGGGGGGACATTAGACATTACAGGCTGCACATCACTACTGCTGCAACCCAGCATTCCCGCCGAAAAGCCAAGCGCGGTGAGAAATAACCGATAACCGACCACTAGCCGGGAAATAAACCAGCGTAAACCGTATACCGCGTCAGCAAGAGAACACCCCGTCAACGCTCGGCAGAACCCCATACATTATATCCGGCAATTCGAGGCGTTCCCGGCAAATACATTTGATCAAATTGACCAACACGGAATTGCGCATCGCGAATTAGGCCCACAATAGGCCGATTGAGATTGCAGCCGCCAAGCAATCGCCGCCAGGTCGGATTGACCCGCCTCTGCCATTGAGCCACTGAGGCATCCGGCGCCTCCCCATGCTCACAGAACACAAGCCGCCCGCCAGGTTTAAGCACACGATACATTTCGGCCAGCGCCGCACGTGCATCAGGAATCGTGCAGAGACTATAGGTCATGAGCACAGTATCAAAGTGAGCATCAGGAAGCGGCATACTCTCGGCTGAACCCTCGACAAATTCCAGCGGCATTCCCAGCGCTTTAGCTCTTGGCTGTGCCAGACGCCAACTCGTCTGACAAGGGTCAATCCCCACCAGCGAAGTGACGATGTTTGAGTCATAGTATGGCAGGTTGTGGCCAGCTCCCATCCCAATCTCGAGTACCGCGCCCTTCGCCAATGGGACCACCTTCTGCCGTTGTTTGAGAATCGGCTTGGTGCCGCAAGCACAGGTGACAAGTCGTGGAACAATTACTTCGCTATAAAACCCCATCGCTCACCCTTCTCGCTAAGACCCAACATCGATAGTGCCGTAAATGGCGCTATCGGATAATTACTGATGCCGCACGCAATTCAATGCTAACGAAAGTCCTCTGGAATTTCGCCTTGTGCTGCGCGGGCGGCGTCAGCTTGTTCCTCCAGCGCTCGCTGTAGTCGCGCATCCTGCTCCTCAGGATTAATCGGACGCTCCGCTTCTGGATAAGCCTCTGGATCGATACGGCGCATTTCATTCTCGACCCAATACTCTACCCTCTCCATAAGCTCTCCTGCGCTCTCGCCACCATGTCCGACAATTGGCGGCCCCACGGAAACAGCGACCGTCCCGGGAATGAAGCTAAAGCTTTTTCTGGGCCAACATCGCGCAGACGCCACCGCAATAGGAACAATACTGGCACCGGTGGCCAGTGCGAGCCGAGCCGCCCCAGTTTTGTAGACCCCTTGTTCACCCCTCCTCGACCGCGTTCCCTCAGGAAACATAATGACCCACTTCCCGGCATCCATCAGTTCTTCTCCCAAGGATGCCACTTTACTCCAAGCATCTCCCCGGGCGCTGCGATCTATAGGGATCATATTCAAACACGCCATCGCCCAACCAAAAAATGGAATGAAGAGCAGCTCTCGCTTGAATACATAAGCGAGCGGATGAGGCATTCGACTCGCAAAGAAGAACGTTTCCCACGTCGATTGGTGCTTCGGGCATAAAATAATGCGCTGGTTGTCGCCTGCCGAGGGCAAATGCTCCTCCCCCACAACCTGGTAATGAATTCCACCCAACAACCTAGCCGCCTCTATAGCGCCACGAAGCCAAGGCCTGGCTAGATACCACCACCGCATATCTGGACGCGAGAATGGTGTGACGATAATAATCAAAGAGGCCGCGAAGATTACGGTAGTCGCCATCCAAAGAAACACGAGCAATGATCTCAGCGCACCCATTCGTCGAACTCATCGTCAGTAACTTTAGCGGGGAACACAGATCTGCATGACTCCCAGAATACTCAGGATTTGAAACCGAGCGCGCATTAAACCAGAAGCATCCTCGTCGGTCAGCCCGTTGCTTTCTGACGTGCTGGTGTAGTTTTATACTATGCTGGAGGACAGCAAGTGAAAAAACCGCCCAGCAAGCAAGATATGCGGGAACGCCTTGAAAAGCAGGTGGCCGCTTTTCTGTCAGATGGCGGCACAGTACAGGAACTAAAAACCGGAGACAGCGCCTACGATCGAAGCAGCATACCCCCCACTACACCACCTGTCTTCGAAGCCAGAAAAACCAGTCGAACCCCGCTTAACCATGTTGTTGCCGCACTTGACGCGCGACGCGCTGAGAAGCGGAGCCGCAAAAAAATTGTGCGTCAGCGAGCCACTAAACGTAAGCGGCAGGTGGTTTATGACGACTTTGGGGAACCACTTCGAGTTGTATGGATAGAAGAATAGCGGCTGTGTCTGGCGACGGATGTAGGCAGTAACTAACCCAGTAGACTGAACTGAGTCCGGCCTGATTCCGTAAGGCCTACTTCTAGACTGCTGGTCTCGCGTCATGATTACGCTCAATGAAACGATAGAGGTTCCACGCACGGTCGAGGCCTGCTTCCGATACGTCGCGGATTTTCGGACTACCGTTGAATGGGATGCGACGGCAGTTAAGGCTCGCAAGGTAACTAGGGGGCCCGTTGGCTTGGGCAGTCGGTTTGCGCTGGTATGCAGAGCCGGGCCGACAGGCATCCCATTAATGTATTCGATTGACGAATTTACCCCATGGCAGTGCCTAGTCCTAACCGGGAAAAGCCGATGGTTTACCGTCAAAGATGTGATTACCTTCGAACCCGTCGGCCACAGCAGCACCAGAATCACTTATACAGCGCATTTCGAGTACCGTTATGGCCTTGAAGCAATTGCCAGTCGCAATGAGACTGCATTAAGAAAAATGGGTAAGGCCAGTTTGCGCGGTCTTGCCAAAGCGCTCGCCGACGACAACCCCAGCCCGTCTGCACTGCTAGAAACAAAACGAAAAGACAGCAATCTCATCGCCGCACTCAGATGTTTTACCCGATATGGTTATAGCAGGGGCAGAAAACTCTGGCGCCCCATGAGTACCGACATATCGGGAAAACATATTGTTCTCACCGGCGCCAGTTCCGGGCTCGGCTATTCGGCGGCAGTATCTCTTCTCGAGGCGGGAGCTGATCTGACTTTAATTATCCGCGACAAGACCAAAATAGAATCGATGCAAGCGTCTCTTGAGCAGGCAACTGGTCGGTGTGCTAGCGCGGTGGAACTTGCAGATCTCAGTTTACTATCTGATGTCAGGGCGTTAGCTGACAAACTACATGCACAGGCCAAGCCTATCGATGTCCTGATCAATAATGCGGGCGCGCTTTTTAACGATTTTGCAGAAACGCAAGAGGGTATTGAACGAAGCGTGGCACTACTCCTGCTATCCCCTTGGAAACTCACAGAGCTTTTGCTCCCCCTTATGACAGGGCATGACGCTACTGCCCGTGTCATCAATGTTGTTTCCGGTGGCATGTACACTCAAAAACTCAAACTGAATCAGCTCATGATGGAGGCGGAGCACTACAAGGGCTCTGTTGCGTATGCTCGGGCCAAGCGCGCGCTCACTGTACTCACCGAACTTTGGTCCGAGCAATGGCGTGAAGACAATATTGTTGTTAACAGCATGCATCCCGGTTGGGCAGATACCCCCGGAGTGCAATCGGCACTACCCGGATTTCGGCGCCTGACCCAACGGGTGCTCCGCAGCGCGGAAGAAGGTGCCGACACTATTGTTTGGCTTGCCAGAGCAAGCGAGGCGGGCCTCGTCTCAGGAAAACTCTTCCTCGATCGCGAACCGCGAACCACTCATTTGCAATCTGCCACAACAGAATCCACAGAGGAGCGCATGCAGTTGATCCCTTGGCTTAATCGCACCTACGAAAATGTCTCGACCAATTAATCATCTTGAGCCCTCCTCTGCGCAGGAGTAACGTCGTCGGTTCGCGCCAATCAACCTCTGGGTAAATAATGTGAATACATCGATAGAACCATTCGTACCGCGCTTCTCGGACACAATGATAGAAGACGTGCTTCGGCGACTCGAGCAAACCCGCTATCCAGACGCCGAAACCGTTGAGGATTGGAAACAAGGGCTACCCTTGAGCTACCAGCAAGAACTCATCCGCCATTGGCGTCACGATTATGATTGGCAGCGCGTCCCACAAAGGCTTAACCAATATCAAAATTTCATGGCGCAGATTGATGGGATCAACATACATTTTCTACACATTCGCAGCCCTCACAGCGCGGCGACACCACTGTTGATGACTCATGGATGGCCCGGATCAGTTCTGGAATTTCTCGATGTTATAGACCCCCTAACGGACCCAACAAAGTCAGGTGGCACACCCGGCGATGCTTTTCATCTCATCATCCCCAGCCTGCCCGGCTTTGGCTTCTCCGACGCACCCACTAACCCGGGAGTCGGAGTGGAAAAAATTGCCTCAATATGGGACGAGCTGATGCACCGGCTGGGCTATTCAAATTACCTGGCTCAGGGTGGTGACTGGGGCTCTTTGGTGACTCAATCCCTCCTGACTACCGCCACCCATTGCAAAGCCGGCCATATCAATTTACCCATCGTGCTGCCTGATGAACTGACTCTGGCGTCCAACGAACCCGCTGAGCAAGCGACAATTGCCGCGGCGATGCACTACCAGGACCACGAATCGGGTTATTCACGTCAACAGAGCACTCGGCCACAAACACTTGCTTACAGCCTTGCCGATTCTCCCTCTGGTCAGATGGCGTGGATTATCGAAAAATTTGCACAGTGGACAGACTGCGAGCGCAATGGCGAGCGCCACCCCGAAAATGCATTGCATCGCGATGTCATGCTCGACGTGGTGACCCACTACTGGATGACCAATACGGCAGCTAGCAGTGCACGACTCTACTGGGAGAGTTTTAACAATCCCGAATACACGCCTGTTGACCTGCCCCTGGGCATTTCCTTGTTTCCGAAAGAACTGTTCCTCTGCAGTGAGCGCCTAGCGCGAACGCGGTATCGTGACTTGATGTTTTTTAACAACACGCACGAGCACGGCGGACACTTTGCAGCGCTGGAGCAACCCGACGCATTTGTAGCGGATCTGCGCAAGTGGCATGCCATTCTCGATGTGAAGGGCTCAACTGAATGAACACAAACTCGCCCGTTTATCCAATCAACTCCGAGGCTGCGACCTATTGGCAAAATCGGAATGCGCTGGCTAGCGCTGCACGGCAGCTAAATGAGCGCCTGATCAGCTCCGACATCCCTGCACATGCCGCCCTTAAAATTGCGGAAGATCTCAACGCCATAACCGCCACGCTGGCTGACTTGCCACAGGTATCAGGGTTAGTGGAAATGAGCCGGCGTGACGACCGGGGTAGTGTCGATAACGTGATGGGCGAGCTGGTAGCGATGGCGGGCAGGAGTCATCCCTGCGCGCCCGAACTCTCATGGCAAGAACAAAAAGATGGGGTCACTGGGACCGTTGTATTTGGGCAGGCCTTTGAGGGTCCGCCCGGCCACGCGCACGGTGGCTGGGTTGCGGGCATTTTGGATCACCTTATGGGAATGACTCATGTGCGGACGGGGCGCCCCGGAATGACCGGAGGGTTATCAGTGAAGTATTTGAGGCCAACCCCGCTCAATACGCCAATTCAGGTCAGCGCTATCGCCAAAGAGCTGGACGAGCGTCGTACCGAAGTGACGGCGGAAATGCGTTGCGGCACTACCACTACCGCGACCGCAGAAGCGATTT
>JADHNP010000053.1 GCA_016779445.1 Luminiphilus sp.
CGCCAAGGGAATGGTATCTGAAGAGATGCTGATTCGACATCAGCGCGAAATCCCTGTTGATGAGATTCCCGACTACGCCGTGACGCACTTACTGGCGGACTTAGGCGAGCAGGAGGTGCAGGGGTTAGCGCGTTAGTGCCCTCTGGTATCCACTCTTAAGTCCTCACTTTCTATCTGCCGCTTTCGGCGGTAAATTTACACACAGCGAGGCTCTATCGCTTCCAGCGACTCAGGAATACTAGTGCGCAGTAACGGGATTGGCGCGTTATTATGTAGTGGTCCGATGGCGCATTATTCGTTGCTATGATGCAGCTCGGTAACATACTGCGGCAACGATTGACGCTACAAGACCGGAGGTCACTTGCAGCAAAGTATAGAGCGCTACATTACAGAGCATCAGTCCACGCTGACGCAGCTTGCGGCTTGTGGAGCCGACATCGAAAACCTCGCTCAACGTTGTATTACGGCGCTGGCTCGCGGAAACAAGCTGTTGATATGCGGAAACGGTGGTTCTGCGGCTGACGCACAGCACATGGCTGCGGAGCTGGTTGGGCGTTTTGTCTCAGATAGGGCGGCGATTCCAGCAGTTGCACTCACGACTGATACCTCTGCGTTGACCGCCATCGCTAATGACTATGGTTACGACGCCGTATTCAGTCGACAGGTTGCAGCGCTGGCTAAGAGCGGGGACGTGCTGCTGGCTATCTCAACCTCAGGCAATAGTGAGAGTATTATTGCTGCCTGTCGCGAGGCGCGCGCCCTTGATTGCGAGGTGCTGGGTTTGGCTGGACGTGACGGCGGGGCACTTAGGGATCATTGTGATGCGTTGCTCGTGGCGCCGTCTGACAAGACTGCCCATATTCAAGAATGTCACATTGTCGTAATCCATTTGCTTTGCGGTCTGATTGAGTCGGGTCTTGGGTTGGTGTAGAGCTATTAATTGGACGGTTCAGTGAGCGGATCCCGTAAGGCGGCTTTCCTTGATCGTGATGGTGTGATCAACGTCGATTATGGGTACGTGAGCGCTTGGGAGAAATTTACATTTTTGCCAGGTGCTGCTGTGGCATTGCAAGCCCTCTATAGGGCAGGCTATCAGCTGGTTGTTGTCTCCAATCAATCGGGTATCGGTCGGGGTTTCTATACAGAGCACGATTTGATGACGCTCAATCGGGCAATTTCAGCCCATATGAAAGATGAGTTCGATACTCACATCAGTGGGTTTTATCATTGTCCGCATCATCCGACCGAAGCATTGGGTTTGCTGAGGATGGTGTGTGAGTGCCGTAAACCGGCGCCCGGTATGATCCTGCGTGCCGCAAGGGAGCTGGATCTCGAATTATCCGAATCGCTCTTGGTCGGGGATAAATCGTCGGATATTTTGGCAGGTCGGGCGGCAGGGGTTCGCAGGATGTTCAAGGTCGGTGATCCATTGAGTCTACGTCATGCCGCTGCGGATGCAGAGACTGTTTCAGCCCTGAGTGAAGTGCCAGGGAGGCTGACAACGCTGGCCACCTGACTGTAGGAATTTGCCCAGCAAATACTTCATCTGGTGATCGTCAGCGCTAATCAATACACTCACGTCTGGATAACAATAAGGTGCCGATTTGAGGTCTCGATCGGCGGGTGTCGTAATGCAGAAATTCTCTGATATCTCTCCCGCGGTCATTTGGGTATTCCTATTTTTTACCCTGTCCTTATCCTCTGCCACGCGTCAGTTTATCTGGTTGATGTCGCTGGTTGGCATCGCAATGTGCGCCCGTGACCCCAAAGGGTTTTTTGGCACAGACGGAATCCGTCGATTCTGGGTTGTTCTCAGTTGTTTCTTGGTTCCGGCGGTTCTCTCCCTGTTTGACGCCATTAATCTTGAGCGAGCCGTATCGGGTGTGGTGCGCTTTATGGCTTACGGATTTGCCGTTTGGGTGATGCTTCAGATAAAGCTCGATCGGCCCGAGAGTCACCGGATGATGTCGCTGTTGGGAGCGGTGTTGATGATCTGGGTGGTAGACGGATTGGTCCAACTGCTGACCGGCTTGAGCGTTTTTGGTAACCCTCTGATCGAGCTGGATTCTGGTCATACGCTTGTGACCGGTAGCTTCAGAACGGGATACGGTTCCACATTGGCAATTTTGTCTCCTTTCTATCTGGAGGCACTGAGGAGGACTCGGGGTGGTTTTGCCGTGAGCGTTCTTTCGTTACCTTTATTTGCGACTATTGTGATGAGCGGTAATGAGGCATCAATACTGCACGCGTTATTTGCACTGTGTGGTTATGCACTGGTGCTGTGCCGAGTAGAACGGGAAGCGGACACCGTCCCATGGTTGGTTTCCCTCTCGGTGTGTTTCTGCTTGGCAGTTGTCGCAGGCTCTGTGCTGACAGAGACGTTTAGGGCTTCGGCTTCCGGGCAAGCAGCCACGGATACTTACAGGGCCCTTGAGTACCTGCCGGATTTTTGGATCTCTGCCTGGTCGGGCTTTCTTGATCACTGGGTCAATGGTGTGGGGGTCCGCGGCTGGGGTTCTTTGGCAGTATCCCTAGACAATCTCAGCAATTTACCAGTTACTGACCGCTGGCATCCGCACCTGTTCGTATTGGAAGTTGCGGTTGATACTGGGGTGCCGGGTCTGATGGGCTACTTGTTCTTTTTTGTCTTCCTTGGGCGACGTCTTTTTGACAAAAGGATCGAGATTGCGCTGTGCTCTCTGATCGTCATGCTTGCACTGTTTCCGCTTAACAGTGCGGTTTCATTTTATTCTTATTTCAGCGGCAATTTTTTGTTCCTCACACTGGCGTTATTGATCGCATTGGACCGCGACATACCTCTGCCTAGCGAGATTGACTCTGCGGTAGAAACTGTTGCTGTCCGTGCGGAAATCGATCGTTGAGAGCACCATCGTCTGTTTTACCTTAGAGCGAATGGGATTGCTGCTACTGCGATTTGTTTACATTCGCACTGCTTACGCGCGTGATAGCATTTCCGTCTTGGCCAAGGAGGGATAAGTCATGGCAATGTTGCCGGATATGAGTAGTGGCAATGTCACCGTTATTGGTGACGTTATGCTGGACCGTTTCTGGAGCGGCGGGAGTCGCAGAATAAGCCCGGAAGCACCTGTTCCCGTGGTAAACGTAATGAACCAAGAGGACCGCGCGGGTGGCGCGGGCAACGTTGCAGTGAACCTTGCTCACCTCGGTATCGATGTCTCTTTGGTCGGGCTCTGTGGTGAAGATGATCACGCTCGTGCGCTAAGGGCTTGTGTTGAGGCGACAGGTGTCCGTTGGAATGTGATGCCTTGCGGCGGCGAAACTATTGTCAAGCTTCGGGTGTTGAGCCGTAATCAGCAGTTATTGCGCATGGACTTTGAGAGTCCGCTCGCCAGTTACGGAAACGACTTATTTGTTGGCTATGCCCGACAGCATCTAGCAGATGCGGACCTCGTGGTATTCAGTGACTATGCCAAGGGGTCTCTTTCTATGGTGGATCGTCTACTCGAAGTGTGTCGAGAGATGGGTAAGCCGACTCTGGTTGATCCAAAAGGCCTCGACTTCGAGCGTTATCGAGGGGCTACCGTTCTTACCCCTAATCTAGCGGAGCTCGAAGCGATTGTAGGGCCCTGTAATGACGAGACGGCCCTGCTCGAAAAGACCGAGACATTGCGGGTGTCTTTAGATGTGCAGGCAATTTTAGTGACCCGAAGTGAAGCAGGTATGACGCTGATTCAGGCCGGGTCACCGCCACAACATTTAGCTGCGAGTGCGCGCGAGGTGTATGACGTCACGGGTGCAGGTGATACCGTCATTGCTGTTATGGCGGGATGCCTGAGCGCGGGCTTGCCCCTCTCAGAGTCTGCGCGTTTTGCCAATCAGGCAGCGGGTATCGTTGTCGCGAAGCTGGGCACCGCAAGCGTAACGCCAGCCGAATTGCGAGCGATCCCAACGTCTGAACCCCGGCTATCCAATAAGACAGGCGTAATGTCCGAATCTGATCTGTTGGTCGAGATTGAGCAGGCAAAGTTAACAGGGCAGCGGGTTGTCATGACTAACGGATGCTTCGATATCCTGCATCCTGGCCACGTCTCTTATTTGCAACAAGCGTCCGCTCAAGGTGATTTGTTGGTCGTTGCGGTCAATGACGATGATTCAGTTCGCAGACTAAAAGGCCCTTCGAGGCCGGTAAACCCGACTGCGGATAGAATGGCGATTCTTGCGGCGTTAGCTTGTGTCGAGTTTGTTGTGCCCTTTTCCGAGGATACTCCCGCGCGTCTTATTGAGGCGGTGGCGCCCGACGTTTTAGTAAAAGGTGGGGACTATAAGGTGGAGGAAATTGCTGGGCATGAGTCGGTCCTCGCTAGAGGCGGGCGCGTGATTACTTTGGATTTTGTCGAGGGACACTCTACATCGGGCATGCTGGCGCGCTTGGGTAAGTAAGCCAAGTATATCCGGGGCAGTGTCGCCAATACTGCTCAGGCCCGAGTCATCATGGGTTGATGTAAGCCCGCCCTTTGTTGGGTTCCTCAGACAGATAGCGCTGCAATAGCTTTGTCTGCCGACTCTGCATCGTGTCCAAGGCCCCGCCTATAATTACCGAGTCGGCTGCTGAGGTAACGTCGAGCGGATCCCCCGACCAAATCACTAGGTCTGCCCTTGATCCACTTTGTAACGATCTTTCGATGCCGCCAAACAGGCTGGCCGGTATGGAGGTCATGGCGGCGAGTGCTGTTTTATGTGGCAGGCCATGAGCCACCGCATTGCCCACTACCTGCCTGAGTTTTCTTGCGTTGTGAGTCTCGCCGCTGGTGAACAAGACGGTGACACCCGCCTCGTGAAGCAGCGCGGCGTTATCCAGACGCGCGCCCAGAGCGTCAAAGCTTTGGGGGAGATTATCCAGTGCGTTGATGATGACAGGCACCTTCGCCCTTGCGAGCGGTTGGCGAACAATCCAGGCCTCCTGCCCGCCACTGATAACCGCTTGCAGATTATATTCGGAGGCAAATGCGAGTACGCGCACGATATCGCTCGCACGATGAGCCCGAAAAATGAATATGCCGTTTTTTTTAGCAGCCGACAGCGCAGATTTCCCCTGTGGTGTGATGAGCTTGAGGTCTTTGTCTGGAGTTGTGAGCTCAGCAAAAATGGCGTTTAACAGCATCCAACTTGCGGCCCTGGATCCGCCGAGTTTATCACCGGCCGCGCCATCGACATTGGCATACATCACCGGTACGCCCTCGAAACTGTTATAACCGCCATCGAGTCTGACGAGTGAGCCGTGGCCGGATAGAGGGCGATCCCCTGGTGAGGCGGCTAGCAAGGTGTAGCCAAATCCCTCGATACGCGTGACAGGTATCGCGCTGGAGTGGGGGTTGAAGGCATCGCGGACATCGAATTCCGGATGGATTAAACCCGTGTATAAATCCATAAGCTGAGAATCGACTGTGTCGGATACCATGCCAATTTCGGTGAGGCCCAGGGCGGTTATCCCCGCGAAAAAGGCGCTTGTAACGGGACGGCCCGCCGCGTCGATAACGTTATCTGCGGGAGTCTCTGTGAGATCTTCGGCGATGCGACTGATAACGCCATCTGATATCAGGATGTCATGCGTGACATCGGAGGAAGAGTCTCGTTCTATTAAGCTTGCGTTGGCAATAAGCAGGGATTCGGCTGAGGTGATTCCGGAACTCAGCAATAAAACGACTGACAGAAATAAGTTTCTCATGGTGTCACTCCCATGAGCTGGCCCAGCTCAAAATCGGATTTGGGATTGAGATCCGGGTTGCCCTGTTCGTAGCTAAGAGAGCCATCGATATAGACTTGTAGTGCCTTAGCGTAGACACTGAAGGGATCTTGGTTCCACAAAACAAGGTCTGCCATCAAGCCGGGCTTGAGCGATCCGGTTTGGTCATCAATTCCCAAAGATTTCGCCGCATTGGAGGTGATCCAGCGAATTGCACGCTCTGGCTGAATGCTGAGCCCGGCGCGATTGCCCCGAAGCATAGCCTTTGCGGCTTCCTGATTGAGGCGCTGAATACCCTCGCTGGAGTCAGAGTGGACAATGGCGCACCCTCCATTCGGCCGATCCACCAAGGCGATGTTTTCCTGAATTCCGTCATAGGCTTCAATTTTAAAGCCCCACCAATCAGCCCATAGCGCGCCACAGACACCTTCTGCAGCGAGCTGGTCAGCAATTTTATAAGCCTCGACACCATGATGAAAGGTGCCGACCCGATAACCAAATTCCTGAGCCATATCGAGAATGGTCAGCATTTCGTCGGCGCGATAACAATGCATGTGAACCAAAATCTCACCGCGCAGCGCGCCGGCTAATGTTTCGAGTTCGAGATCGCGTTTAGGGGGTGTGGTGGTCAGCAGTGCTGACGCCATAGAGGTCGAACTGTCATCTTTTTTTGCCGCTGCCTCGGCTACGGCCCGTTCATAACGGTCCCAATCGTCAACATAGCGCTGCGCTTTGATCCAGGCGTTTCGGTAGGCGGCAACATTTCCCATTCTCGTGGAGGGAGCTTGATTGCGATTGCCATAAACGCGCTTGGGATTCTCGCCACACGCCATTTTGAGTCCATGGGGCGCATTCGGAAACTTCATTGCCTGATAGCTAATGGAGGGCACATTTTTCAGGGTGACACCGCGACCTCCGAACAAGTTAGCCGACCCCGGCAAAATCTGCATGGTCGTGACGCCACCAGCTAATGCACGGGTGAATCCCGGGTCTTGCGGCCAAATACTGTGCTCCGCCCAGACTTCTGCAGTGACTGGCGCGGTTGCTTCATTGCCATCGCTGTGGGCCGCGACACCGGGGGAGGGGTAAACGCCCAGGTGAGAGTGGACATCGATAAGCCCTGGTGTAATCCATTTGCCCGCCGCATCGACGACAGTGGTGCCTGGGGTGACGGTTCCTGCTCCGATCCATTCGATTCGCCCATTGCTGATATACAGGCTTGCATTGTCGAGCCTCTCACCGTCTCCAGTAAGGATCGTCGCGTTTTGAAACAATAAGGGGTTAGCACTTGGCGCCGCGTAGGTTGACAGAAAAACGTCTGCTAGGGCGATTGGGGCTATGAAGAGAGCGAGTGACGCCAATATCCGAAAAGCGCTGAGCATAGGTCAATTCCTCCATTCAGGCGGCGAGAGTAACTGTAGGATCTGGTTTTGCCAATCGTTAGTGATCTTGGGCTAATGTAGGCTACGGTCGGGTAGCTGAGTAAGGAGTTTGATGGTGAGACGCTTTGTAGATATGTCGATCTTTCTAGAAAATGAGGTGATCAGTGATCCCCCCGCGATGCAACCCCATATTGATTACATCACGCATGACACGGGTGCCCAGCAAATGGCTACCTTTTTCGATGGGTTGACGGCTGATCAGCTGCCCGACGGTGAGGGTTGGGCGATCGAGTTTGTGAAGTTGTGTACACACAATGGCACGCACTTGGATGCGCCCTATCATTTTCATCCGACCATGAATGAACGCTTGGGAGGAAAGGAGCGTGCGATTACCATTGATCAGGTCCCTCTCGAGTGGTGTTTTCAGCCCGGCGTGAAATTGGATTTTCGCCATCTAGAGGACGGTTATGTGGTGACAGCGGAAGATGTAGACGCAGAGCTGAAGCGGATTGGTCATGTTCTTTCACCTTTGGAAATTGTCGTGGTCAATACCGCAGCGGGTGAGGCATACGGCCAAGATGATTTTGTCAGCAAAGGTTGTGGTATGGGCTACGAAGCCACGATGTTCCTGTTGGAGAGAGGGATTCGCGTGACCGGGACGGACGCATGGAGTTGGGATGCGCCGTTTGACAAGACGGCTGAGCGTTATGCAAAAACAGGGGATGCCAGTCTGATATGGGAGGGGCATAAAGCCGGTCGCCACATTGGCTACTGCCATCTCGAGAAGTTACATAATCTCGAGAGTCTGCCGCCCACCGGCTTTACAGTGAGTTGTTTTCCCCACAAGATCCGGGGAGCGTCTGCTGGATGGACTCGCGCTGTGGCTATTATCGATGAGTAGCGAGATTAGAGCGCTTTGAGAGTTCCAAAGGCCGTCAACGCCGCCTCGCGGGCGGTTTTGTGATCAACGATGGGGTGTGGGTAGCTTTCGCCCAGTGTGATGTTTGACTGTGCGAGGATAGCCTCAGGTGCCTCCCAAGGTTTATGCAAATATTTATCGGGCAGGTGTGCCAGTTCTGGTACCCATTGCCGGGTGTATAGCCCCGTTTTATCAAATTTTTCGCCCTGCGCTACCGGATTAAATATTCGAAAATAAGGCGACGCATCCGCGCCAGAACCGCCGACCCACTGCCAGCCGCAGGCATTTGATGCGAGATCAGCATCAAGTAGGCAGTCCCAAAACCAAGCCTCCCCCTCACGCCAATGAAGCAATAGATGTTTGGTCAGAAAGGATGCGACAACCATCCTCACGCGATTATGCATAAAGCCTGTCTGCCACAACTCCCGCATTCCTGCATCCACTATTGGATAACCGGTTTTTCCATTTTGCCATGCTCTTAATCTCTGTGAGTCGCTCCCCCATGGAAAGTAAGCGAACTTGGGATTGAAGGCATCGTTTGGCATGAAAGGAAAATGAAATAGTAGGTGATAACAAAATTCTCGCCAGCCGATCTCGCTTAGAAATTTGTCGATAGATGAACTGCGGCCTGGTTCAAATAGTTTTGCATTGTGGGCGGCGTGCCACACCTGGCGCGGAGAAATGTTGCCAAACCGCAGGTAAGGCGATAGGCGGGAGGTGTTAGGTTCTGACGGGACATCTCTACCGTGTCCGTAGTTGTGCACGTGGTTTTCTAGAAATTTTGTGAGCGCAAGACTGGCAGAAGCCTCCCCGGGCTCCCAGATTGTGTCCCACCCTGATGCCCAGTTTGGCGTTTGTGGTAACAGTTCCCAGTCGTCCAGTGATTCGGACGCAATAGCCCCGGGAGGTGTGGATAACGGAGGTATCGGAAGAGGCTGTTGCGGAGGAGGTGCTTTACCACAGGCGCGCCAGAAGGGAGTAAAAACCTTGAAGGGTGTGCCGGAACCCGTGGCGATATTTTCAGGTTCGTGCAGGAGCGTTCCTGGATAGCGCTTGAGTGATATTCCTTGCAGTTGGAGCGCGTCGCGCAACGTGCGTTCCAGCTCTGCGGCCCACGGCTGGTACTGACGGCTGCAGTATACTTGCCTTGCTCCGACTTCATTGGCGAGCTGACACAAACTGGTGAGTGTGTCCCCCGTTCGTAAAATCAGAGGTACTCCCAATGCGTTTAAATCTCGCTGCAGTCGATCTAGGCTGTGGTGTAGCCACCAGCGACTTGCGCCGCCAAGCTTCCACTCACCTCCGAGGTCGGTATCCCGAATATAAACAGGCAGTACCGCTCCTTGAGAAGCGGCAGCCGCAAGTCCGGGAAGATCTGAAAGGCGGAGATCATCTCTGAACCAATACAGTGAAACATCAGGCATAAGTCTGCTCCGCTGATAGGCCCGCTAGTTCGGTGGCGCAAATTGAAAGTAGTGAAAAGGCATCACCTGCATATTTCTCATGGTAAAGGTCGTCCGCTCGAGTGGGGCCTTGATTCAGAATAATCAATCGCTTTTTTTGCTTGGCAGCATAACGACACAATCTCAGTCCCGAAAAAACCGAAAGGGAGGTGCCGATTACCATCAGGCCGTTAGACGCATCGATCAGATCGAAACATGCCTGAGTCGTATCTCTCGGTACCGTGCCTCCGAAAAACACCACGTCCGGCATCAATACTCCGTTGCAAAAAGTGCAGTCTGGCACGACAAAGTTATCGATAAAGGTCGTGGGTAGGTCGGCGTCACCGTCGGGTCTTACCGTCACAGAATGAATATCGGGTAATGCATTATGGCGCTCTAACCACTTTTGAATCTCGGCGCGGGAAAATAGCGCACTGCAATTGAGGCAGCGCACTTTATCTAGCCGACCATGCAGGTCGATGACGTTATCCGAGCCGGCGCGCTGATGCAGTCGATCAACGTTTTGCGTGATGACTCCCCGCAGTAAGCCAGCATGCTGAAGTCCTGTCAGAGCAGCATGAGTTTCATTTGGGTTCGCTTCACCGACCCTAGGCCATCCCAATACAGATCGGCTCCAGTAGCGGCGGCGCTTCTCGGGGTTTTCGATGAATTCCTGATGCTGTATCGGTTGGCTCCCCAGCCAGCGACCGTCATGATCACGATAGGTCGGAATGCCGGATGCGGCGCTGATACCGGCTCCGGTTAGCGCAACCCAGGGCCGATGTTCAAGTAATTCCTGTCTCAATGACGCAACCAAACTATCCATAGTGCGTATACGTTAGCAAGAGGAAGCGGATTCCTATTCAAGGTAGGTGGCATGCATATTCTAATTACTGGGGGTACTGGTCTGATTGGGACGGCACTCTCTGAGCAATTAAGACGGCAGGGGCACGACGTTACGGTGTGGACTCGCCGCACCCATGAACCTTCCGGGGGAGTGGTGTACGTCACCGCGCTACAAGACTGCGCCGAACCCATAGATATGGTGGTGAATCTCGCCGGTGCGAATTTGGCAGAGCGTCGGTGGAGCCGCTCTTATAAAGCTGAGATAAGGCGCAGTCGTATTGATTTAACTGCGCACTTGATTGCTTGGATGCGAAGTTGCAGCAGGCCTCCGCGGCGATTGATCAGCGCCAGTGCTATCGGGTACTACGGCGTATCGGATGACGAAACATTTGATGAGACTTCTGCTGCCGGGCATGGTTTTGCCGCTGAGCTTTGCAGGGATTGGGAGCAGGCAGCGCGATCTGTGGCAGACCATGGGGTTGAGGTGGTGACAATGCGACTCGGTGTCGTTTTGGCAGGTCAGGGGAGTGCCCTACAAAAAATGACCCAGTCGTTCAAATTCGGCATTGAGTCTTGGCTGGGTTCCGGGGAGCAGTGGTTGAGCTGGATTCATCTTCTGGATGCGGTTCATGCGATTGAGTTTGCAATGAATGCTGAGACGCCTGCGGCCGTTTACAACGCGGTGGCGCCGGAGCCGGTCCGCCATCGGGACTTTGCCCGGGCGGTAGGTAAGCAAAGTGGCGCGCTAGCACGCCTGCCCGTGCCTGATTTTTTGGCAAGGGCAATAGCCGGAGAAATGGCGCAGGAGCTGCTGCTAAGCGGGCAGCGCGTACTCCCGCTGGCGCTTCAGCAAGAGGCATTTCACTTTCACTACCCTAATCTGGAGCAGGCGCTGCAAAGCCTCAGGGCACGCGGATCCAATTAGGCGACGGTACTGACCGCTTGGTAATCCACGAATGCTTGCTGAATCCCGTCTTGGTTTTTCAGCTTTTTGAGAGCTGATCTCTCCAGCTGGCGAACCCACTCTCGGCTAACACCCAGCCGATCAGCTATTTCAGAGCGCGACAAGGGAGGGCCTTGATGCAAGCCCCAGCGAGCAACGACCACAGCTTGCTCATTGGCTTCAAGCTGCTCTACTGCCTCGCCCAAAAACCGATGCAGAGAATCCGCTTCGGCATTGCTAGTCGTGTCGCCAAACTGGTCCGAGGTAAGTGTGTCGACGAGGGTGCCCTCGTCATCATCATATCTGGGTGCGTCCAATGAAATTGAGAGGTTCCTTACCTCCAGTATTTCTTTGGTGCGCTCCTTATCCATGCCCAACTTTTTTGCGAGCTGCCCTGCGTCGGGTTCTATCCCCGTTTTAGCTTGCTCAATGGCACGCTCCCGATAGACCTTGTTAACTTGGTCTTGCACATGAGTCGGAAGTCGAATCAAACTGCCAGTATCACCCACGTACCGACGAACTGCTTGCGTGATCCAGTTGAAACAGTAAGTGCTAAACCGATAGCCTTTCTCGAATTCAAACTTTTCCGCCGCTCGAATCAGGCCCAGTGTGCCTTCCTGAACCAAGTCAAGATATCCAACACCACGACCTTTATTTCGTCCCGCAATTGAGTGCACTAGACGTAGGTTATGCATCACCAGTGCGTCTCGCGCCTCGGTGTATTCTCGCAAGGCACTGCGCATCCCGGACAGAACTTCGCGCTCCAGCGCTAACCCGGGTGCGGGATGCGCCCAGTGGCGTGACCAATGCCCGATGGCATCGGCGACGGCGTCGGGAAACTGACCGCCCGCTCGTCTCAACATAAAGACAGCAATACCCACTGTTAGGCTTGCTGGAATACTGAGGTTCGCTAGGACTTCACGATAATGCTTCTTGCTACCACGCCTCCTAAGCGACCCTGTAGCCTCGCGCGCTAACTCTGCGAGATTACCGTCAGAAAAATAGGCTGCCAGCTCGCGCCGGAGTGTGAAGTGCTGCTCGCGACTTGGAAATCGTTTTACTTCTGGCGGCGTCTCTAACGCGTTGGTGAGTATATCCGCTAGGACTGCCCGGAGATCTGGCGTATCAGCGGTGATGTCCGACAAGCGTCTCACCGCACACCATTTCTTTCCATCGATTTCTTGCTCTTGCTCTGCAGTAAGCAAGGGATAACGCCGGATCTCTGCAAACATCAACTCCAGATCGGCTTCTTCACTACTATCCATGGTCTGCATACTGTCTCCCCCAAAAGACGGTCCAGTGGGTATACGGGGGGTACTAGAGAAAAGGTTTACTGCGCATCGCAGTTTGTCTAGGTTTGACATGAACAAAACATGGACAAAATTAGGAAAAGATGAACCAAGGCGTGTTTTGCGGCGTAAAGGTAGACAAATAGTGAACAGGACTCTTTCGATGAACGCGCCCGCCAAGCAAGCCCACATGCTTGAACCCAGACCTCTCTACGGCATTGGCACGGTAGCCAGGCTCACCGGCTTGAAGTCGGATACGCTGAGGGTATGGGAACGTCGTTACGGGCTGGGTGCCAGTTACAAATCTACTACCGGTCGCCGGCAATATACCCAATCTGATCTCGATCACCTCCAGCTAGTGTCGGCATTAGTGCAACAGGGTGTGCGGATTGGAGAAATCGCCGCGTCTGATCGGAAAACCCTGGAGATCATGCTGGAGCGGCAAACTGACGGCAATGGCTTGCGCCCTATACCGCCAAAAAAGTCGAGCGTGATATTCGTGGGTACCGAGCTATGCGAGTGGCTCGATGAACATCAAGGCTGCATATCAGGTGTATCGGCCTTGTTAGCGAGAACACCCGTTGAGCTTGCGGTGAAAGAATTGATCTTGAACGATGAGGCTGACTTATTGGTGGTGCATTGCCCATCCCTCACTCTGCAGCAGATACGTGGGGTTGAAGTTCTGGCAGAACGTTTAAGCGTAACGCGTGCGATTGTTCTCTATCAGTTTGCGAATGAACAGTGGTTGACTGAGCTAGAACGCATGGGTCACACCGCTTTGCCGTACCCGGTCGAACCCTCTCGGCTGGCATTTGAGATGGGGCGCGCTCAAATAGAGCGGGAAACCGCACAGGGTATCGCGAATTTATCGGAGCTCATCCCGGCGAGGCCTAGAGCGTTTTCTGACGAAGCGTTACGAGCAGCGGCCCAAGAGAAAATCGTTATTGACTGCGAATGCCCAAGGCATCTCTCGGAATTGATCCGCTCACTGAACGAATTCGAGAGTTACTCTAGTGCGTGCTCCATTGATAACTGGAAAGACGCGGCTATCCACGCGAGCATTTACGCTTACACCTGTCAGGCGCGGCACTTGATGGAGAAGGCGCTGCAGTCTGCTCTGGAGGGGAGAACACTGCAAACGGGCGCTATGCCCGACCCGACGCGCGGTTAATATCTGCGGCAAGTTGCTCCCAGAGGGGAGATCCCCTTAACTGCCAGAACCACAAAAATACCGGAGCCAGGGTTGGCATCAAGAGCACATTGAATTGGTACGTCAGTGCGATCACATCTGCCGGGGGCACCAATGAGGTGCTTAAAAATGGGCCGCCAATTAACAGCAGCAGTTCCTTTCCGGCGATCGATGCGAGACCCACAGCCATAACGAGCCACAGCCAGAAGAGCCCGAGAGAAAACTTGTAGAGGCTGTTCTGCACGTTGGCTGCCATGAGTAGTGCCCCATAAAACGCAATAGAGTAAGACACCAACAGAGTGTTAATTTCCAAGGCAATCTGGTTGCCGGCTTCTTTGGCGGTGAGTAGCTGTCCTCCTGATTCTCCGAATTGGGTGACAAGCTGCATATCGGCTCCTTGTAGCCCAGCAGTATCGATAAGGCTAGGGTACAGATAGCTCAGGAGAACGTCGCATAGCCATACTGCCGGTGCCGCAAATAGTGAACCCGCTGCGTACCAAAGCCCAAAGGTAATGGGCATCAGAGCGAGAGTGAGTACGATTTGCCGACGCATCAGCATTAGGAGGCCTCGACAGGAGGAGCGCTTTTACCGAGCCACTGCAGGTAGATGGCAAAGACCACCAGTACATCAAGCATGATGAGTACGGGCCAAAGGTAAAGATGGAACCACTCGAAGACTGTGTAGTTCCATTGGCCTAGGTAAAAGAGTGAGATAATGCGGACAATATTCAGGGCCTGAACAAAAAAGAATCCCGCCAAGATCGCAGTGCACTTTTGTCTCAGCGTGGCGGGAAACGCCGCCACGCCGGCCACCAGAACAATTGCAGCTTCAACCCCATTGCACCCTGATTCAATGGAGACAGCGAAGCCGGAAGCGGCGTCTCTCAGGATCCGTCCCTGCGCGATGACGTTATCGTCAAAAGGCATGATCAAGGCCGTGCTGATCGAGGCCAGTAAGCCGGTGAAGGGTTGAATGACGGCGTCTTGAACAGGATTCAACATTTCTACTGAAAATAGACCGAGTAAGATCCCAACGAAAAGAATAAGGAACCGCAGCATGACTTTTTAGAGCACCGATTGGGCGAGAATAACGCCTATGATAACGGGGCATAGCCATTTGACATAGAGCGGCCAAATTCGCCAGAAGAGCCCATGTTCAGCCAATGCGTCGGTTTTTTTAAGCTCTGTGAGCAGGGCGTCTCTTTGCCAAAGCCAGCCCGCGTACAGGCAAACTAACAAGCCGAGCAAGGGTTGGCTGTATCTTGTTGACAGCGTAATGACTGCGCCAAACAGCATGTCAAAATTGAGCACGATTAAGCTGCTAAAAGTGGCGATGCTGCCGCCAGCAAGTAGTGTAGCGGTGCCGCGGGCCATGCGATGCTGTTCGATGAGATAGGCCACGGGCACCTCCAGCATCGAAATCGATGAGGTGAGTGCGGCAATACTCATGAGTAAAAAAAATGCAGTGGCGAGCAGTACGCCAACGGTGTTCATGGTCTCAAAGAGGCCAGGCAATACGCTGAAGATCAGTGTGTCCTCAGAGAGCAAGCCACCTGCTTCGTTAAAAATGGCGACGCCGCGTGCATCAGCAACGTACATGGCCGGCAGAATGAGGAATCCGGCAAGTACGGCTATTCCTACGTCAAGGAGTGCCACCTGTGCGCCAATGCTGGGCACGTGAACCTTATCGCTAAGATAAGAGCCGTAAATGAGCATGGTGCCAACGCCGAGAGATAAGGAGAAGAACGCGCTGCCCAATGCATCCAGCAGTAATTCACCCGACAGAACTTTGCTGAAATCGGGGAGTAAATATACCTTAAGCCCGGTAACAGCGCCCTCAAGCGTGAGCACATAAAGCGCGAGGCTGATTAGTGTGACAATGAGTAACGGCATGAGACGCCGAGACCACCGTTCGATGCCTTTCTCTACGCCCCCTAACACCACGCCCATTGTCAGCGCCATAAAGACGAGCATGAGCAACAGATTACGTGAGATCCCAAAACCTGTGAGCCATTGTGCCTGCCCGGAGAGTCCGGCAGCGTCGAGCGGGTAAGAAGCGGCGAATCCCAACATCCATCCGGAGACAATGCCGTAGAAACTTAATATGAGGCTGGCTGTAATGAGTCCGCCAATTCCTGTAAGCGCTCCAATTCTTCGCCAAAAGGCGCGTCTTGGTAGAGAGGATAACGCTGTGACCATGTTTTGGTGAGTATGGCGACCAATAAGCAGTTCGGCCATCAGCACGGGATAGGCGAGCACAAAGGCCATCGCCAGATAGGTTATGAGAAAAGCTGCGCCACCGTTACTGGCGGCCTGAGTGGGAAAACCCCAGATATTGCCGAGGCCAACGGCTGAACCTGCCGCGGCAAAGAGAAACCCGAGTCGAGACTTGAATTCGCCGCGTGGAGTTGCCAAGGATCACCTGCTTGAATGTCTGCGACTGGAAAATCATAGTACCCAAAACCGCGGGTAGCGTGCAGATAATTGCACCACCCTCTCGCGCGAGGGATTGGGCGCGAGGTTCAACGTGTTATGCTTCGCGCCCGCTAGCCTTCCACCTTGCCCGGGTGGTGAAATTGGTAGACACAGGGGACTTAAAATCCCCCGATCATTGCGATCGTGCCGGTTCAAGTCCGGCCCCGGG
>JADHNP010000003.1 GCA_016779445.1 Luminiphilus sp.
AAGTCGTACTGCAAACGCAACATGCCTTCGAGTGGTTTTAAGAGTGCCAGCGACTTTTCTCCGAACAGATGAGAACTCTGATTGTACGCTAGCCGATAGTACTCCCAGCTTCTGGCGAGGTGCTCGGGGTGGGTTTCCTGCTCACCCACTCGCAAATCCCATGCCTGTTCAGCCCACGCTGCTTGATCTAACAATGCGGCAATCGACGCGGGGGTGCCCTCAAGCGCTTCTGATTCCACTCTGGCAAGGTAACGCTGTCGTTCATCGACTTCATCAAAGCGCCCCATAGCGGTGAGGCTGCGAATTTCGGCGCGCAACAGAGGGATCTGGTCTGCGGAATACAGTCCCGATTGCACGCGACTCACATGCACTCCGCGCTTCAGCACGGCCTCGGCCTCTTCGTGCCGGTTGAGCGCCTGCAGGTTAAGGCCTAATCCCAGTAGCTGCTCGGTAAGCCCTGGTGCGAATGCCCCGGCGCTGGCCTCCATGGATTGAATGTAAGTTCGGTAGACCCCCAGTGCGCTGGGTTCTGGAGCAGGTGGCGGAGGGCGTTGAGTCTCCAACGGCGCCGCCATATCGATTACGATGGGCGCGGCCTCGGCGTCGTCAACCTCGGGATTCGCTTCTTGTGAGGCAAAAGCCGTTGGAATGACCCCATAGGCAGTGAGGGCCAGTAATAGCAATCCTTGCTGTATCGACATTCGACGCGTGGGGGCCAAGATCCCTCTCCGGCGCGTAATATGGCCACTCAGTATAGAGCGATGTGGCAGAAAAAAGCAGGTCAGCGAGTGCGGTTAACGCCAGCCTTGCTGAACGGATGTCGAACAAACAGCGCTACAGCCATTAAGGGAGCAACATGGGTCAGTTTTATTCGCAAACCGCGGTGTCGCCGCAGGGTAATTCGCAGTGGCAGGCGGAGGTGCATCGCGGCTGGCGTATCGGGTCAGTGGCCAACGGTGGCTACGTGCTAGCGCTGGTTGGTCGGGCCTTGTCTGAGGCCCTGAATCAGCCCGACCCGCTGAGCATCAATGCGTTTTATCTGGCGCCGGTGGCACTAGGAGGGGTTGAGGTGGCCGTGGAGTCGCTCTCCGAGACCCGCAGCACCCACTTTGCCAGTGCTGATCTCAAGCAGGATGGTCAGTTAAAGCTGCGCGCCACCGCGGCCTACACTGATCTCGATAGACTCAGCGGCCCGGATTGGACCAGCGTGGCACCGCCTAAAGTACCTGCATTCGATGACGTCGTCGCACCCGCCATGTCACACCTTGAGATTCATCAGAGCATCGATCTGCGCATGGTGCAGGGCGCGGAGGTGTTTTCGGATGGGCACACAAATGGGTCAGGGGAGTTTGTTGCCTGGCTGGCACATAAGGATGGCGCTGCGCCGGGGCCGATTGATCTGTTGATGTTTGCCGACATCATGCCGCCGCCCATCTTCACGATTTACGGTGCTTACGGGTGGGTGCCCACGGTGGAGCTCACCGTACAGGTGCGCCGCAAGCCCGCGGCGGGCCCGCTCTTGGCGCGGCACATTACGCGCCAAGTGACCCGTGGTGTCGCCGAGACCGACACCGAGATCTGGGATAGCAAGGGCGATCTGGTTGCCATGGCCCGGCAAACCTACAAGGTGCGGATGCCGAAGGCCGACTGATACGGTCAGTCAGGGCAGCAATGCCAGTTCAATGACCTGATCAATCAGGTTGATCCAATCGGTCTCGTCTTTTTTGCGGTGGGGCTCCACGTCGAGTAGCACCCGCCCAATGGTGTAGGACTGAACGAAGAGGGCGGCCGTGCGGGGGGGGAAGTCAGAGCGGACGTAACCTTTGTCCTGCGCCGCGCGAAACTCGTCGGCGAGTCGCTCAGTCATGTCGGCCTGAACTGCCGCCACGCGCTCCAGTAAAGCCGGCCGGCTCCCCGCCATGGCCAGTAGCTTGATCCTGAGCATCCTTCACTCGGTCGCGACGTGACCCCCCGGGCGGCGCATATCGGCAAAGCCCTGCATCCATCCCTCGTCGATCATCAGCGAGTTGGAGCGCCCGATGGTGCGGCGGGTGGGGCTGAGTTGATGGCCCCATTCCTCCAACAGTCGCTGGGTGTCGGCGCTAATACCGGGCTCAACCAATGTGCGATCAGGCATCCATTGGTTGTGCACGCGCGGTGCCGCCACCGCGGTGGCGATGTTCATGTCAAATACCATGGCATTCAGCAGCGTTTGCAGCACGGTGGTGATAATCAGCGACCCACCCGGGCTACCTGCTGCCAGCCAGGGCTGCCCGTCCTTAAAGACAATGGTGGGAGTCATAGAAGACAGTGGCCGCCTGCCGGGGGCAATGGTGTTGGCCTCGCCCTGCACCAGTCCGTAAGCGTTGGCGTCGCCCGCCTTGGCGGCGAAGTCGTCCATCTCATTATTAAGCAAGATGCCTGTACCCGGCACTACGATGTGTGAACCAAAGCTAAAATTCAGCGTGTACGTGTTGGCCACCACATTGCCCTCGGCATCGGCTACCGAATAATGGGTGGTGTCGGGGCTCTCTGTCGGTACCGGGTTACCGGGGCCAATCTCTTCGGCGGTTTTGGCGCGCTCGGCGTCAATCAGTTTGCGGCGTTCAGCGCCATATTCTTTGCTGATCAGTGCCTTGGTCGGGATCACGGTTTGATCCGGGTCACCCATGTAGCGACTCCGATCGGCATAGGCGAGCTTCATGCTCTCAATTACCCGATGCAGGTAGGCGGCACTGTTGTGGCCGTAGGACTCCAGTGGGTAGGGCTCTAAAATGTTGAGCATTTGCAGAACGTGTACGCCGCCTGAGGAGGGCGGTGCCACCGACACAATCTCGAAGTCGCGGAAGGTGCCCCGCACGGGCGGGCGCTCCAGTGCGCGATAGTCGGCGAGGTCTTCGGTGGTAATGAGGCCACCGTTGGCGGCCATATCGCCGGCAATCAGTTCGGCGGTTTCGCCCTTATAGAAACCGTCGGCACCTTTATCGCGAATGCGCTTGAGCGTGCTTGCCAGATCGGATTGTGTGAGCAGCGTGCCCGGCGCTGGGGCAGTCTCGCCGCCCTGTAAGTAGATTCGCTTGGCTTCGGCATTCTCAGCAAGCCGCTCGGCACGAGCGTTTAGGCTCATGTGCAGTGCGAGCGGGGTCGCAAAGCCTTTTTCTGCCAGATCGATGGCCGGCTGAATCACCTGCTTAAGCGTGAGCTTGCCGAAGCGTTCCTGGGCATGGATCAAACCGGCCACCGTGCCGGGCACACCGGCAGCTTGATGGGAGAAGTAGGCCTTGCTCTGATCTACCGAGCCGTCCTCTTTTAAAAACATGTCTCTTGTGGCCGCCGCCGGTGCTGTCTCGCGATAGTCGACGAAGACCTGTTCATTTGTCTCGGCGAGATGAATCAACATGAAGCCACCGCCGCCAATATTGCCAGCGCGAGGCAGTGTTACCGCGAGGGCAAAACCGGTGGCGACTGCGGCGTCGACCGCGTTGCCTCCTTCTTTGAGGATTGCCAGGCCGATCTCACCGGCAAGTGCCTCGGGGCTGACCACCATGCCTGCCTTGCCATAGGCGGGCAGGTAGCGGTTTTGGTAGTCAATGATGGGCGCGTCTGCGGCCGGCATCGCGGGCAGGGTGCTCTGGGCCGCGATCGGGGCCGCGGTTACCGCCATTAACAGGGGTGTCAGTGCAAAAGTGGTGAAAAAGGCTTTGATCGACATGGGGTGTTCCGATTACGAGGCACTAGGTCTATACGCACGATGCGCCAAAAAGGTGCGTTAGGCTACCACAGGAGTCAGCCCCCCCGGCAAGCACCTGCGCTACACTTTAGGAAGTTTCACCTATTTTTGAGATGCCATGCGCTTTAGCGAACACAGACGCTCATACACCCTTGGTGGCCTTCGCCGCAAAGACCTTGCGGCAGACCCAGTGGCACAGTTCATTGGCTGGCAGGAGCAAGCGATCACCGCTGGGTTGGCCGACCCAACCGCCTGCGCTTTGGCAACGCGACAGCCTGATGACACGCTGCGCCAGCGTATGGTGCTGATGAAGGGTGTTGATGAGCGGGGTCTGGTGTTCTACACCAACTATGAAAGTGGCAAGGCCGCCGCTTTGCAGGTCTTTTCGCAGGCTTCGATGCTGTTTCCCTGGAATGAGCTGGACCGGCAGGTCACCGTAACCGGTTCGGTATCGCCAATCAGTGATGAAGAATCAGACGCCTATTTTGCTTCCCGACCTCGCGACAGCCAGCTGGGCGCGTGGGCGTCCGCCCAGAGCCGGATGATCGATGGTCGGGCAACTTTGCTCGAACAACTTACCGAGGTGACCGCGCGCTTTGGCGAGGGCAAGATCCCACGACCACCCCATTGGGGAGGTTACCGTTTGGTGCCTGCGGCGTGGGAGTTCTGGCAAGGAGGTGAAAGCCGCCTGCATGATCGGTATCGCTACACCCGCACCGACGATAACAGCTGGCTAATCACGCGTTTACAGCCTTAGTGATGCTGTGGTGCTGACGCAGCGGTATGCTTTGTTCGCGATGATTCTGACTGGAGATGGCGCATGCGTTGCCATTGCACAGAGACTGCCACGAAGTTGTGGTAGATCGAGGTCGCGCCTGCGCAGCGCGCCCGCTGCGCTTTAAATCGCCCGTCGGTTGAAGTAATCGGGCAGTTTGGGTAGCCCCAACAATTGTCGCCGAATCAAATCCAGCCCGGCCGCTGCCACCAGTTTTTGGAACATGGCCCGATCGGTCGGCAGCACGGTTTTAAACGCGTGCATATCGGTCTCGGTGCCCCAAGCAAGCCAGACTGTGCCAAGCGGTTTCTCCGCCGTGCCGCCATCGGGTCCGGCCACGCCCGATACCGCAACGCCAATGTCTGCGCCGGAACGCGCCAGTGCGCCAGACAGCATTTGCCTGACTACCGGCTCGCTTACTGCGCCCTCGGTCGCTAATATGGCTTCATCGACTCCAAGTATCGAGTGCTTGATGTGGTTCGCATAGGCCACAAACCCGACCTCAAAAACCGCTGAGGCCCCGGGTTCCGCCGTCATCATGGCGGCGATGAGACCACCGGTGCAGGATTCTGCCGCTACCATCTTTTTCCCCTGTGAGCGGAGCACCTGTTGCAGGGCGCCGGCCAGGGTGATGTCGCCCTCACCGAGAATATGATCGCCGAGGAGTCGCTCCAGAGTCTCGCGGCACTGCATTACATCGGGTGAATCGCTGCTGGTCGCGGTCAGCTTGATTTCCAGCTGTGGTATGCCGGCGCGAAACCCAAGTACGACATGCTCGGGCCAGGTCAGGCTATCCTCGTCGATAAGTGCCTGCGCTGTCGATTCGCCGATACCAAACGTCTGGAAACGCACACGATGAATCGCATCACCCCCTGTTACTGCTTTTACCCGATCGCAAACCTCGGGCAGCATCGCCTTGAGTTCTCCGGGGACGCCCGGTGTCGTCAGGATGAGTGTGCTAGCAACTACTAAGGCAAAACCCACCGCACTGCCCTGGGGGTTATGAATTATTTCGGCGCCTTCGGGCAGCCAGGCCTGTTTGAGATTAGCTTCGTTGGGCTCAATGCTGCGCGCCGCGCACCAAGCGCGCACATGGCGCTCAGCGTCGGCGTTAAGCACCAGGGCTACCCCAGCGGCTTCCGCCACCAGCTCGGCGGTCAGGTCATCCTGTGTTGGGCCTAGGCCGCCATTCATGATGAGCACACCCGCTGTCTGAGAGGCCTGCTCGAGGGCCGCCACCAATCGCGGTCGGTCATCACCCAGCGTAAGCTTATGCGCTACTGTTTGTCCCATTGCAGATAGGGCCTGCGCGATCATGGCTGAGTTACTGTCAACGGTGTCGCCACTCATCAGTTCGTCACCGGTGAGGAGCAGGTGGATATCGCATTGGGCCATGGGGTTTTCCGGGCGGTGAATAGGCGCAGGATAACCCGTCAGAAAGCAGTGTGCTTATTGGGGTGTTGCGGGTGATACAGCGCTGTCGGGTTCAATCGGGGCGGGTGCCTCAGCAGCATCTTCGACTTTCGCTTCTGATTTCGCCTTGGCTTCTGCTGTTGATTCAGGCTGAGATTCTGATGCGGCTGCTACTTCCGGCGATGAATCCGTGTGTGGTGTCGCCGCGGATTCTGGCGCTGCTTGGTGTCCAGAGGTGGTGGTCGCCCGGGCGATGGTCTTTGCAAAGGCTTCGGCCGGTGTTTCTTTCTGTGGTTTCAGCCCACAGCCCTCGGTCAACTTAAACAACGCTAGGAAGTCACTCTCTGCTGGAGCATCAGTGAAGTCGACCTCTACAGACTGCTTCAACTGGAAGCGCCGCGTGGCGCTGGTCAGGCTCATGGTCCATTTGTCGAAGCTGAACTTTTCTTTTTCGGGCCGCAGATCGACCAAGCCCTCGAGACCGTTTTCCTCGAGTTTCACGGTAAAGCCCGAGCTGGTGATGCGGCTCACGTGGCCACTGAAGCGCTGCTGGCCATCTTTTTTAAGTTTAAGTAGGTAGCGCGCGGTCAGACGCCGATCTGCCGCATTCACCGCTTCGCGTCCGCGGCCGATGGCTCGCGTAATGTCGGCCAGCCGGTTCACCGGATAGTTGGCAGAGGTATTGCCCGCCAAACACGCGGAGATTTGCAGATGCACAAAAAAATCGAGGGCCTTCCTCAAAGGTGAGGTGAAGTTGGTATACGCCTCGGTGGCAAGACCCATGTGTGGCCCGGATTTATCGGTCAGGTTGGCGCGTGAAAGTAGTCGATTAACCATTTCCCGAAGCGGTTGACCATCATCCCCCTGACTCAGATCGGCCAGTATGGACCGATATCCCGCTACGGTATCCAGAGGCGTCTCTTTCAGAGAGGGTCGATATTTCTCGAGGAAAGTTCTGGCTTCTTCGAGTCGATCGCCACGAAAACCCCGGTGCACGACAAAGGGGCCTGGCGCGTTGGCGGCTTTCAAAAACTGTGCCGCGCATTTATTCGCCGCAATCATGCACTCCTCAACCAGATGCTGTGAGGCGAGTTTTTCGAAACTGTCGACATCGGCGATCTGCTTGTCTTCGCCCAGTATCCATCGATACTCGCGGCGCTCCTCCATTACCAGTTCCTGTGCTTCTCTGCGCGCGCGCAGGGTTCGGTAAACCTGAACCAGCGCCTCAAGTGGGTTGGTATGAGCGATCAGTTCGTCGCTGTTGCCGGTTACGTAGCGGTCCACTGCCGCGTAGGCGAGCTTGGCGCGGGAGCGAATCACGGCTTTTTGAAAGGTGAAGTCCGAGATCTCTCCCGATTCTGTTACCTGCATCTGGCACACCAGTGCAGGTCGCGGCACATCCTCAGCTAGCGCACACAGTCCCTGACTGATGGCCTCGGGCAACATAGGGATCATGTCGCCATGAAAATAGACCGAGGAGCCGCGTTGCGCCAGTTGTTCTGCAAGGGTTTCAACCCCTGCCAGATAGGTTGTGGGGTCGGCCACGGCTACCGTCAATTGCCATCCCGCTTGTGTGACTTCGGCGTGCAGGGCGTCATCAATATCTGCGGTACGTGCGGCGTCTATGGAGACAAACGAAAGGTGGGTGAGATCCAGTCGCGAGGAATCCGCGAGGGGGTCAACCTTTTGTGCCGCGCTGACCAGGGCGTGCGCTGTTTTGTCTGACCATGGTTGTGGTAATCCGGCCCGTGCCGCGCAGTAGCGATTCTCAACCCCGGGGGTCATTTCGTCCCCAAGCCGTTCCAGCACTTTTGCCGATGGCTTGCCGTCTTTAATGGGGTGTCGGAGTAACGCACAAGCAACCAGATCGCCCGATGTAACGCCGCTACGTGCGTGATGAGGGATAAAAAGCCATCGGGAGAGGCCTGGGATGTCGGGCACAACAAAGGTCGCTTTGCCTTTTTGGACGATACGTCCAACGAAATTGTCGAGACCAGTTTCGATCAGTCGCTCGATATCGGCGACGGTTCGACCCGGTTTGTCTTTCTTTCCTTTCGCTGGGGTGGCGGGTCTGATGCAGATCGCAGCTTTGTCGCCGGGCAATACTTTGAGCATTTCGTCAGGGGGGATGAAAATTTCGCGGCCGTCTGCTGTTACCGCAAATCCATAGCGGTGTTGAGTCCCTTTGATGGTCGCTTCGGTGCGCTCATTCTGTGCTTCGAGTTCCTCTCGAAGTCCTTTGAGCTGCGCCATCGCGTTGCGATCGAGCATGGCCGGTCTCGGCTCCTGACTGGTTTAGAGAGTCGCAGTGTTTCCGTCCTTTTTGGGACGCATCAACAATACGATTCAGAGTAGGGTGGGATGCTATCGAACTTCAACCTTCCTGTCAGGAAGGCTTTCGACATGTTTCGCGGGCAGAATCATTGACAGCACGGCTTAGCCTCGGTTTACTGAGGGTGTTCGAAATGTGGAGAGTAGAACACTGTCTGTCGTTACCAGAGATGGCCGTTTAAAGCGGCTCACGCAGACCACCACCGTCGCCCTCGCTGCGCATCGGCTATCTCACCCCGCCATTTTGTCTAAACTGACCAGTCCATCGCACGCCAAGACGGCGGCGATTCGATTGAACCCCTGTTTTACCTCGTCCCCGAAGGAGGATTCATGCCCTTGATTGCAGCCGAGACTCACGAAGTCACTCAGCTCGAACCTGCACATCGAAAAACCTATGTATTGGATACCAATGTCCTGCTGCATGACCCCACCGCCCTAACCGCCTTCGCAGAGCACCATGTTGTTATCCCTATGACTGTGCTCGAGGAGCTCGACCACATCAAGGACCGGCGCGACAAAAGTGTCAGTCGTGAAGCGCGGATTGCCATTCAGTTGATCGATAAAGTAGTGGACAACGCCTCGCCCCAGGAGATCCAGAAGGGCGTCGATATTCCCGGCTCTAACCTCGATGAAAATCGTTTGGGCACGCTGGCTATTTTCCCTGATCAACTGATTGCAGAGGATGCGACTGTCCCGTTTCTAAACATCAATGAAGATCAGGCCAATGACAATCGTATTATCAATGTCGCGCTGAGGCTCAGCGCAGATTCTCCCGGTGCGTTTGTTTGTTTGGTTACCAAAGACATCAACATGAGAATCAAGGCGAAGGGATCCGGCCTCGAGCATGTGGAGGATTATCGTCACGACCGGGTGCTGGATGATATCGATTTGCTGTCCACTGGCTACGAGTGCTTTTCGGGAGATTTCTGGTCGGCGATCGAGCGGGTGGATACTGTCCGGGAAGAGAGTCTTACCTTGCACCGCATTCCTCGTGCAGAGTTGCCAGGCGCTTATCCCAACCAGTTTCTATATGACGAGCAAAATTTTATTGCCTATGTTGATCACGTTGACGACGACCATGTCTATCTGGCGGTCGACAGCCGAGATCATCTGATGAACCAGCGATTCTGGGGGCTGGCGCCTCGCAATCTTGAGCAGGCGATGGCGATGCGCTTGCTCGATTGTGAAGACGTAGACATGACCGTGCTCACAGGCCCCGCGGGATCGGGCAAGACGCTACTCGCGCTGGCGTATGGTCTGCACGCGATTCTAGAGCAAAAGAAATACAACAAATTGATTGTTGCGCGCTCAACGCCGCCGATTGCAGAGGAAATCGGGTTTTTGCCGGGAACCGAGGAAGAGAAGATGGCGCCCTGGTTGGCGGCTTTTGACGATAACCTCGAGATTCTTCACGGCGCTGACGAGTGCGCTAATGGCAGTATCGAGTACGTAAAAGAGCGCGCTAATATTCAGTTTAAGTCACTCAACTTTATGCGCGGCCGCTCATTCAACAGAGCGTATATTGTGATTGATGAAGCTCAGGGGCTGACCCAGTTTCAGTTGAAATCGATCATCAGTCGAGTGGGGGCAGATTCTAAGCTGGTGGTGCTGGGCAACCTCGCTCAGATCGATAACAAATACATATCACCACTCACTTCTGGGCTGACCTACCTCGTTGAGAAAGTGAAACACTACCCTCACGCAGGTGTTATGCATGTCAATGGCATTGTGCGATCAAGGCTTGCAGCCTTCGCAGAGGAACACCTCTAGACGACTCGGAGCAAGGTGGACGGTGTGATTAAAGCCGTTTTTCGCGGGACGGGTCGGGGTCGTCAAACAACAGGAACTCTAGGCGCAGCACAATCTTCCACGCACCCTCGCGGTCGAAAAAAGGCTCGTCAATGCGCCAGTTGTAACTGGGTTCTAGCTCCCAGAACAGAAAGTCGCGGTAGGCCTGCCGGCGAAATCGGACGCCAACCATATAATTGCTGACATGCTCATCGGGTTCGGTTTGACCTTCCGCACCAACATACAGCCAAGTTGCGCCCATCCTACCCCGTTCATTGTTCCACGCACGGGCATAGGACAAATTGGTTGACCACTCCAAGCCATCGGTTTTTTCGCCCCGCATCAGGCGACTGTAGGAGCGAACCAGACTTCGCTCGTCGATGGCCTTGTCCAGCACAAACTGGGAAGTCCCGTAGAGACCTTCGTCATTTTCATGCATGACCCGCTGCGTGAAACGAAAGTTGAGATCCCTGGCAAAGTCATCTTGAAAAACGTATTTTGCACCCGGTCTGAGCCCAGAGCTCGAGACCCCCATGGTCAAGTCAAACCGATGTTTTTTGGCTTCTTTATTGCCCACCTGTAACTGGAGGCCAATGCGGTCTTCGTCGTATTTTTCACTGTCGCGTTCACCCATGCCATCCATATCCTCTCCCCGGAACACCAGATCCAGCCGATCGGAAATTTGTGGCAGTGCGACTTTGCCACCCAACCGAAACTTGACCTCATTGCTGAGTCGCTCGTCCCAGTCATAGATGGTCCGCAATCGCAAACGAGATTCTGCTTGCTCTAGGTCCCGCTCATCGTTACCAAAAAAATTATCGACCCACTGGGTCATCTCATTGGCTTTGCGCGTGGCGTAGTTATGACCCCCGTCGATCCAAGCCTCTTCCTCGCGATTGTCGAATTCGGGGTCTACTACTGCTTCTGATATGGCTGTATCGGCGGATGAACTGCTCTCGCTGGTGCTCTTATTCGCGGGCTGATCTGCTTCCGACCCGGTCGTAGGGTTCTCTAAAGATGCGGTAGGTTCTCCTAACTCATCTTGGGCTTGTCCAGTCATCGCCAATGCAATGCCGATCGTCAGAATCATGATGACGGAGAGGCGGCGAACGACCGTGTGTGGTGTTAGGTCATGTATGTCCATGACGCTAGGGTACAATAAGTTTATGGAATCTTTAATGCCCGTCTTGCAGGCAATTTTGCCACAGCACTTTTTGTCACGCGTGGTTGGGTGGTTCGCCCGGTTGGAGCAGCCCGTTTGGCTAAAAAATCGGTTGATACATCTGTTTATGGCCCGTTACGGCATTGATCTTACCGAGGCGACGTGCCGCCATGCAGAGGATTATCCAAGCTTCAATGCGTTTTTCACCCGCTCATTGCGCGAGGGAGTGCGACCACTGGGGCACACCGACTGGTGTCATCCTGCGGATGGTGTCCTGAGTCAGCGAGGGAATATTGACGCGTCAGAACTGGTGCAGGCCAAGGGACGAACTTATCGCGTTACGGAGTTACTAGCGGGGTCCGAGGAGGAGGCCCTCCGATATGCTCAAGGGTGTTTTGCCACAACGTATTTGTCGCCCAGAGATTATCACCGTGTGCACATGCCGGTGCGTGGCAGGCTGGTCAGCACGCGTTACGTCCCGGGCGACTTGTTCTCGGTAAACCACGCTACTACCGAGCGCGTGCAGGGACTTTTGGCGCGTAACGAGCGACTGGTCTGTTTTTTCGAGACCGATCACGGTGGGATGGTCATGGTATTGGTGGGAGCCATGATCGTTGCCGGTATTGCCACCGTATGGGGTGGACGCGAGGTTCCCGGTACGGGAGCGGTTCGGGAGCAATTTTGGTTAGAAGGCGATGGGCCCGTATTGGAGGCTGGTCAGGAAATGGGGCGATTTTTTCTGGGGTCTACCGTTGTGTTGGTCACCGAAACAGCGCATCTCGATTGGAACAACGAGGTGGGGGATGCGGTTACCGTGCGCTCGCCTCTCGCACAGTCCTCTGCAGCGTCCGTCGCCAGCGACACTGAGTAGAAAAATTGGGTTGGTTGCTGCGCTAGGAGGCGTCTAGAGCGCTTTGTCGTATTTGAAGATAACTCTCGAAGCGGGCCTCGCTAATACTGCCGTCTGTCACTGCGGCTCTCAGGGCGCAGTCAGGTTCCCGCTCGTGATGGCAATCACGAAATCGGCAGCGCCCCAGAAACGGCGAAAATTCCCGAAAGCCCAGCGCGATTTCAGCAGGCGTCACGTGGCCGAGGCCAAATTCTCTCACCCCAGGTGAATCGATCAGTCGCCCACCGTTAGGCAGGTGGAAAAGTTCTGCGGTGGTGGTGGTATGTCGACCTTTGTCTGCCAGCTCTGACAGAGGGCCAACGCGGATTGAGGCGTCGGGCAATAATCGCTGAATCAATGATGATTTCCCCACGCCTGACTGCCCGACCAACACTACGGTGCTGTCTCTAATCAGATTCGCCAAATCAGATGCATCTGACATGCCCTGATGTGTGGTCAGTGTCCGGTATCCTAGTGTCGCATAGCGCTCTAGCCGCTGGGACAAGCCATTGTCCTTGAGCAGATCTGCTTTGTTCAGTATCAGTGCGGCCTCCACACTCATGTGCTCGGCAGCCACAAGATAGCGATCCAATAAATTGGGTTGTGGTGCCGGCTCAGGCGCGAAAACAATCAGCAGTAACTGAACATTGGCAGCGATCGGGCGCAGCTGCCCCCGAATATCGGGTCTGTGAAGCACGTTCAACCGTTCGGTTATTGCGATGATGACCCCTGCCTCTTCGCTGCGCACCCAGATGACGCCGTCACCCGCGACCGGCGATTCCAAATGAGAGCGCAGATGACACAACACGCGATCCCCCTCTGCATTCTCTACCAAAGCTTGCTTGCCGTAGCGGGCGACGACGGTGCCCATCTCACCACCATCAACAGCCTCGGCGGAGCCCAGCTGGGTGCGTTGCGCTTTAATCCGGCGCGCCTGTTGATGTGTAAGGCGGGGTTTTGTCATCGTGATAGTGTAAGCCACCTGATGCCGGCTCGCTCGCAGGGTTATGGTGGATAGGAAAAAGGGAGATGCGTCATGGCGGTCAGTGACCAAAATTTTATCTGGGTGGATATGGAAATGACGGGGCTGGTCCCCGAGGAACATCGCGTGATCGAGATTGCCACGATTGTCACCGATTCCAACCTCACTGTGTTGGCTGAAGGGCCCGTGATCGCTATTTATCAAGATGCTGCGACGCTCGAGGCCATGGATGAATGGAATACGCGAACCCATACCGGCTCCGGCCTGGTTGATCGTGTGCGCTCGAGCACGTTTTCGGAGCAAGTCGCTACTGATGCAACACTTACCTTCCTCGCCGAGTGGGTGTCGCCTGGGCAGTCACCGATGTGTGGTAACTCAATTTGCCAGGACCGTCGTTTTATGGCGCGACACATGCCGGAGTTGGAGTCGTTTTTTCACTACCGCAATCTGGATGTCAGCACACTCAAGATTCTGATGCAGCGCTGGCGTCCAGACATTCCAGCAGCGCCGAAGAAAGGTGCCCATCAGGCACTGGAAGACATACGCGAATCGATAGAGGAAATGCGTCATTATCGCGCCCATTTTTTAAGGGTAGACACTTAGTAGGCTTTCTCAGCGCAACATCAGCGGCGACGCGAGGTTGTTTTTTTATCTCTGAGTATGTTGCGCCAGTGCCCAGAGTACGTGCTCGCGAACCACTGCAGAGGGGTCATCCACCGCCGATTGCAGCGCCCGCACTACTGCATCTGAGGTGTCGGCATTTCCCAGGGCAATGGCGACGTTACGCCGCCATTGGGAATAGCCAATGCGGCGGATTGCGGAACCTTCCGTGCGGGCCAGGAAAGTGGCTTCGTCCCAACCGAAGCAGGTCGCCAGCGTGATGCTATCGAGCTGGTGGCGTGGGGCGAAATCGGGCTCACGCGTCTGTGCGGCGAATTTATTCCAGGGGCAGACCAGCTGGCAGTCGTCACAGCCGTAGATGCGATTGCCCATCGCCCGTCGCAGTGCTTCCGGGATCACGCCATCGAACTCGATGGTCAGGTATGAGATACATTTTCGAGCATCAAGCACCCAAGGCGACACAAACGCCTGAGTCGGGCAAATATCCAGGCAGGCCTGACAGGTGCCGCAATGTTGCGTCGCTTGTGGGGGGTCAGGCGGGAGCGGAATGTCGGTGTAGATCTCTCCCAGAAAAAACCATGATCCCGCTTTGTCATTGAGCAACATGGTGTTCTTTCCGATCCAACCCAGCCCGGCGTTCTCTGCCAGAGCGCGCTCCAGAACCGGTGCACTGTCGACGAATGCCCGGTAACGTCCGGTACCCAATTGCGTCTCGATTTGACGAGCCAATTTTGCCAGTCGGGCCCGCATGAGTTTGTGGTAGTCCCGACCCAATGCATACCGCGATATGTAAGCCAGTTCAGATTGCGACAATACCTGCTCAGCGTCGGCCCCCTCTGGTAAATAATCCATGCGGGCGGTGATGACCGTGCAAGTCCCGGGAACCAGCGCATTGGGCTGGCTTCTTTTACTGCCATGGCGCGCCATCCATTCCATTTCGCCGTGGTAACCCTTAGCAAGCCATTTTTGCAGGTACTCTTCGTGCTGCTGGAGGTCCACTCCTGTAAAACCCAGCGCCTGAAAGCCGAGCGCGTCTCCCCACTCTCGAATCCGATCCAGCAATGCGGTATCGGCTCCAAGCTGGTCACTGGCAATCGGCGAGCGTTGATCCATGGCGAGATTGTGACAGATACCGGACCGAGCGCGGTACACTTCAGTCATGCCGCCCAAACTCTCCGCCATGCAAACCGGATTCCTTGCCGACGAGGAAAAAACACTGGCGTTGGGCGAACAATTGGGGAGACGTATTAAGACCTCCGCGGTGGTTTACCTGAGCGGTGAACTGGGTGCGGGTAAAACGACTTTTAGCCGCGGTTTTTTGCGTGGTCGTGGTCATACTGGATCGGTGAAGAGCCCCACCTACACGATTGTCGAACCCTATGAGACGTTGCGCGAAATGCCCGTTTTTCATCTCGACCTATATCGCTTGGGTTCACCCGAGGAGCTCGCCTATCTGGGATTAGAGGACTATCTCTCCCGTGAGGCTGTTTTATTGATTGAATGGCCCGAACGGGCTCTGTCGCATTTACCACCGCCTACAATGCAGATTACGCTGACCCCGGAAAATGAGGGGCGAGGTATTAGACTGCGGGCGAACGATACGGAGGTGCTGCATGGGCTGGTTTTCTGACAGGGCGGCCCCAAGGCCATTGGGGGCCGCCAGACACGAGCGCGGGCTCGTCCGCCCTCCAGTGCGTCCGCTGGTGGCGCTCGCCATGATGTTCACTGTGTTTGCCAGTGGCCTTCACTGCGCCCAAGCAATGGCAGCCGAAGTCAGCGCGGTAAGGCTTTGGCGGGCGCCAGATCATACTCGGGTGGTATTGGATGTGTCGGAGCAAGTCTCTTTTACCCGCCTAAAGCTCGAAAACCCCGAGCGCTTTGTTGTGGATTTGAAAAATAGCCGTTTGACCTCTTCTCTGGCGGTATTGCCGCTTGAGGGGACGCCGATCTCTCAACTCCGCTCTGGCATCCGCGAAGGAACTGATTTGCGGCTTGTCGTGGATTTAAAGTCGAAAGTGAAGACCTCGGTTTTTTTACTGCCGCCTAATGAGGTGAACGGTTATAGGGTGGTGATCGACTTGTTTGACCCGCCCTCATCACAAAGTGATCCCGAGCCTGTGCTCTCTGTAGATAGCCTCGACGCGCGGCGGGATATCATCGTGGCCATCGACGCCGGACACGGTGGTGAGGACCCTGGCGCTTCAGGTCCTGGGAAGTTGCGGGAAAAAACAGTGGTGCTCCAAATCGCCAGACGACTCGAGCAACAGCTTTCTGGGGTGCCCGGCTTTAAACCCGTACTGATTCGCTCGGGCGATTATTACGTGAGTCTCAAAAGCCGTCGCAACAAAGCGAGGGAGCTCCAGGCAGACCTTTTAGTGTCCATTCATGCTGACGCATTTCGGCAAACGTCAGCGCATGGTGCGTCGGTCTACGCGTTGTCGACTCGCGGCGCCACCTCGACGGCGGCGAAGTATTTGGCCGAGAACGAAAATGCGGCAGATCTGGTGGGGGGCGTAGAAGTGGCAGAGATGGACCCAGTTTTAGCCAGTGTCCTGACCGATTTATCGATGACCGGTACTCTAGATACCAGCCTAAATGTGGGGGCGCTGATTCTGGAACAGATAGGTGGTGTGGCTCGACTGCACAAAAAACAGGTGGAGCAGGCGGGTTTTGCAGTGTTGAAGTCGCCGGATGTGCCTTCGCTATTGATCGAGACCGGGTTTATCTCTAATCCAACCGAGTCAGAGCGGCTCTCTACACCGGCTTATCAAGATAAGATGGCGCGAGCGATCCGTCGCGGCATTCAGAGTTGGTTCGCGCGGCAGCCACCGCCCGGTACTTTGCTGGCGTGGCAGCGAGAGCAGGGTGGTCGGGAAGTGACAGTGGCGCCCGGCGATACGCTCTCGGAGATAGCGCAACAGCACAGCGTTTCTGTCGCCTCGATTAAAACTACTAATGGTCTGAATCGCGATGTCATCTTCGTGGGGCAGACGCTACTGATCCCGGACGCCTAATTTTGCCGATTCGAATCCTGGAGCCTCGGCTCGCCAACCAGATTGCAGCAGGGGAGGTCGTGGAACGCCCTGCATCAGTGGTGAAGGAGGCTATTGAGAACAGCCTCGATGCGGGTGCCTCGCGTGTTGAGATCGATGTGGAGGCCGGCGGTACCCGTTTGCTCCGTATCCGCGATAACGGCTCGGGAATTATGGAGGCCGATCTCGCGCTCTCGCTGGCGCGGCATGCGACCAGTAAAATCAACAGCATCGAAGACCTTGAGGCCGTTGCTTCACTGGGATTTCGTGGCGAGGCGCTCGCGTCGATTGCCTCTGTCACGCGACTTTCACTCACCTCTAATACTGAGACAGAATCTGCCCGAGGACATCAGGCGCGGTGCGAGGGGCGCGAGATGGCGGTGGAGGTGCGGCCCGCACCACATCCGCGCGGGACGACGCTCGAGATACGCGACCTCTTTTACAACACGCCCGCGCGCCGCAAGTTTTTGCGCACCGAAAAAACCGAGTTTGGTCACATCCTCGAGGTGATCAAGCGGCAGGCACTGTCGAGACCCGACGTAACTTTTGTACTGAGCCACAACGGCAAACAAATCATTCACTACCCAGCCGCCATGGCCGACAACGAGCAGAAACGTCGCGTGGCGGGAATCTGCGGTAAAGAATTTGCCGCGCGAACGGTGCCGGTTGAACGCAACGCCGGCCCTTTGCGATTGTGGGGTTGGGTGGCCGAACCCACGTTTTCAAGGAGTCAGGCCGACTTACAGTACTTTTTTGTTAATGGCCGGGTTATCCGGGATAAGCTCGTTTCACACGCCATTAGACAGGCGTATCGCGATGTCCTTTTCCATGGACGCCATCCGGCTTTTGTGTTGTTTCTTGAGCTTGATCCGGCGGGTGTGGATGTGAACGTGCATCCCACCAAGCATGAGGTGCGGTTTCGCGAGAGCCGCGGCATACACGACTTTCTCTTCAGTACGCTGTCTCGCGCACTGGGGGACGTGCGTCCGGGGCAAGCGGCTGTCGCAGCGGACGCAGCGTCGCGCGACATAACGATGGCCCAGGGAAATATGCCTCTTGATACTGGGGGGTTGCCTGCGTCGGTTACCACCGTATCGGCTCAGAACGCGTTGCGTATGGTGGGTTTGGATAGTTTCGGCGGGGGGCGCAGTGATGCGGGCGGCTCCTTTGCTTTGCCCTCGACAATCAAGGGCAGGCCTCAGCCTGAATTTTCCGCGCCCTCTGGCGATATCCCACCCCTCGGGTTTGCGGTTGCCCAGCTGCATGGGGTGTATATCCTGTCTGAAAATCAGCAGGGGTTGGTGTTGGTCGACATGCACGCTGCCCATGAGCGTATTACCTACGAGCGGTTAAAAGGCGCCCGGGACAATGCCGGCATTACCCGACAGCCGCTGCTTGTGCCGCAGACCTTGGCGGTTTCGGCACGAGAGGCGGCGGTCTGTGCTGAGCAATTCGAGGAGTTGGCCGCGCTGGGCGTATGGGTAGAGCCGGTTGGGGAGGAGATGCTGATCGTTCGGGAATTGCCTGCTGCACTGATTGACGCCGACGCCGAAGCGCTGGTGCGCGATGTGCTCTCGGACTTGCTTGAGTTCGGTACCAGCGACCGCATAGCGAGTTCGATGGATGAGTTGTTGTCTACCATGGCGTGCCATGGATCTGTTCGCGCTAATCGCCGGCTCACATTACCCGAGATGAATGCGCTACTGAGGGACATGGAGGAGACCGAGCGCTCGGGCCAGTGTAATCACGGCCGCCCGACTTGGGTGCAGCTGGGGATGCATGATCTGGATAAGCTCTTTTTGCGTGGACGCTGATAATGGCTGAACCGGTGCTGGCCCTAATGGGGCCAACCGCGTCAGGGAAATCGACCCTTGCGGAGCGGCTCGCAGAAACCTTCGATGGCGAGCTGATCAGTGTCGACTCGGCGCTGGTTTATCAGGGTCTTTCAGTCGGTGCGGCTAAACCCGATTACCCCCACCACCTTGTGCATATCCGCGACCCGTCCCATGTTTACACCGCCGCAGATTTTGCTCGGGATGCCAGTGGCTGCATCGAGGACATCCGTGCTCGGGGGCGTCGTCCGATATTGGTTGGGGGCAGCATGCTGTATTTCCGCGCACTGATTCACGGTTTTGACGAGGTGCCCGAAATCGACCCGGCGATTCGCTTGTCCATCGAAGCCGAGGCGCGCGCCTCGAGCTGGCCAGCCATGCATCAACAATTAGCAGAGGTCGATCCGGTTTCCGCCGCGCAACTTCACCCCAATCATAGCCAGCGAATTTGTCGCGCACTCGAGGTGCACAGGGGGACTGGCAGGGCATTGAGCGACTGGCAACAGAGTGCCGCACCTCCAACCGCCCTGGGTAACCCAGCTTTCGAATGTATTGCTTTATGCCCTGAGCACCGTGCGACATTACACGCGCGAATCGAGCGGCGTCTGGATGATATGTTTGAGGCGGGTCTGATTGACGAAGTCACGACACTGCATGAGCGCGGCGATTTGCACACGGACTTACCCGCCATCCGAGCAGTAGGCTACCGACAGGTGTGGTCCTTTCTTCAGGGTGAAATCAGTCTGGAGGAATGCCGTGAAAAAGTGTTGGCCGCAACACGGCAACTGGCCAAGCGACAAATCACTTGGTTAAGAGGCTGGCCAGCGCTCGCGTGGGTGCTTACCGATGCTCAAGGGCAAATATTGCCGCCCCGTGCAGACGATGAGCAGCCGACGTCGACGCACCCCCCCAGGGCGGTGTGGAAAAATCGTATCATGGAGGTGATGCAGAACTTTTAGCTGACCTACATATCGTAGTAGAATAAGGGACACTCCACGGCGGTGGAGTTTTTTGTTGCCGATGCTTTGGCGGCCGTACAGTGCTTCTTCGTGAAGAGCACGCGTTTTTGATTTTGAAAACAAGGAGTTCCCATGTCGAAAGGGCATACCTTACAAGACCCTTACCTCAACGCACTGCGCAAGGAAAGAGTCCCGGTCTCAATTTATTTGGTCAACGGCATCAAGCTTCAGGGCCAAATAGAATCATTCGACCAGTTTGTCGTGCTGTTGAAGAACACCGTGTCCCAGATGGTATACAAGCACGCGATCTCAACGGTAGTCCCGGCCCGTAACGTGCGTTTGCCCGCTGCGGATGATGAGACAGCCGCTGAAGACTGATCCCTCTGCGCTCCTGCTGGGGCGCCGCTTGATTCCCCATGTTCTTTGATCGTCACCAGGGCGGTGAACGCGCTGTGCTGGTTCAGTTGCAACTGGATGGAGATGGGCGCGACCCTAGTATGTTGGAGTTTGAGGAGCTGGTGGGCTCCGCCGGTGGGGCGCCGGTCGCCATGATAACGGGGTCGCGCCGTGCTCCGCATGCCAGAACTTTTGTGGGTGAGGGCAAGCTCGAAGAGATTGCCGCGGCGTGTCGGGACAACGAAGCGGAGTTGGTCATTTTTAATCATGCTTTGAGGCCCAGCCAGGAGCGCAATCTGGAGCAGGCGTTGTGCTGCAGAGTACTGGCGCGGACAGGACTGATACTGGACATCTTTGCACAGCGGGCGCGAACGCATGAGGGCAAGCTGCAAGTAGAATTGGCACAGTTGACCCACATGAGTACCCGTCTTGTCAGAGGGTGGACTCACCTTGAGCGGCAAAAAGGCGGTATTGGTCTTCGTGGGCCAGGTGAAACCCAGCTGGAGACCGACCGCAGATTGTTGCGCGCTCGCATCAAGTCCATTCAGGGGCGGCTCGATCGGGTTCGGAACCAGAGGGATCAGAGCCGGCGGGCGCGGCGGCGAGCGGAGTTACCGGTTTTGTCGCTGGTCGGCTACACCAACGCCGGCAAATCTACGCTGTTTAACCGACTCACCTCCTCGGCGGTTTATGCGGCAGATAAATTATTTGCGACGCTGGATCCCACATTGGCAAGGGTCGATATTGAGCAGCTGGGACCGGTACTGTTTGCCGATACTGTCGGATTTATCTCAGAGCTACCCACGACGCTGGTTGAGGCATTTAAAGCGACCCTGGAAGAGACAGCGAACGCGAGTTTGCTCCTGCACGTAGTCGACGTATCGGCCGAAAATCGCGAGGACTTGATAGCTGATGTGGAGGCGGTGCTGGAAGAAATCGGCGCAGATGCGCTACCTCAACTGATGGTATTCAACAAGTTAGACCTGTTGGAGCAGCCCGCTAGGATCTTGAGAAACGAGGAGGGTATGGCGGTGGCGGTTTATGTGTCAGCAGTCACCGGAGAAGGTATTGCGCTGTTGCTGGAAGCGGTACGGGAGCGACTGGCGGTTGCGCTCTTTGACGAAGAGGTGATTCTGGATGCGAACCGTGGGCGCCTGCGAGCGGCCTTGTACGAGCAGGGTGCAGTCTGCGCGGAGGAGTGGCAGCCGGATGGTAGTTCTCGTCTGCATATTAGAATGCCTCTATCGGACTGGCGGCGGTTGAATCGGTAATGTTAGGTGCAGGAGGGGCCATTACGATCAGGCGTGAGAGCAAGAAAGCCCTGATGAGCGGCCGGGATAATTCGATAAAGTACCAAAAGCGATGTAAAGCGTCGATAAAGCCCCGATCTTAGGCCGGGGTTTGTTAGACTAGGCGCCATTACGACGAGGAAAAACGTTATGTCTTGGAATGAGCCCGGTGGCGGTAATAATGGCCCTCGTGATCCGTGGGGGGGTGGCAATCAAGGACCACCCGATTTGGACGAAGCATTCAAAAAGCTGCAGCAAAGTATTGCCGGCCTTTTTGGTGGCGGTGGTCGTCGCGGCGGCGGCGGTCCTGCCAAAGGCGGAGCGTCTAACGCTTTAGTAGGAGTTGTGCTGGGCGGTGTGCTTGCGGTGTGGGGCCTGATGGGCTTCTACCAGCTCGATGAGCAGGAACGCGCGGTAGTGCTACGTTTTGGCGAGTACCATGCCACCCTGACGCCGGGTTTGCAGTGGAATCCGCCGCTCATTGACGAGGTGATTACAGTCAACACCACCAAGGTGCGCGCAGCGGGATTACGTGAGGTTATGCTGACTCAGGACGAAAACATCGTTGAGGTCAGCATGTCTGTGCAGTATGTGATCAGTGATCCTCGAGACTTTGTTCTTCAAGTTCGGGATCCCGAGGTTTCACTGCAGCATGCCGCACAGAGTGCGCTGCGTCATGTGGTGGGTGACACCACGATGGATCTTGTATTGACGGAAGGTCGTGCTGCTATTGGGTTCGAGGTGCGCGACAGGCTGCAGCAATACCTGAATGACTACACCACAGGCATTCAGGTTTCCAAGATCAATATCGATGAGTCGAAGCCACCAGCTCAAGTTCAGGGGGCCTTCGATGACGTGATTAAAGCGCGAGAGGATGAAGAACGCGTGAAAAATGAGGCGCAGTCCTACGCCAATGGCATTGTGCCTGAGGCACGGGGTGGGGCGCAGCGAATGTTGGAGGAGTCCAATGCTTACCGCGATCAGGTTATTGCCCGAGCCGATGGTGAGGCCCAGCGTTTTAATCAGCTCCTGACGGAATATCGAAAGGCCCCGGAGGTGACCCGGGAGCGGCTTTACATTGACTCGGTTCAGTCTGTGTATGCCAATACCAACAAAGTCATGGTGGACGTTGATGGTGGCAATAATGTGTTGTACCTGCCGCTCGACAAAATGGTTCCTAATGCAGGTCAGCCGCGCAGCAATGACGGACGCAGTGGTATGAGTGAGCGAAATATGCGCGAAATTTCGGATCAGGTGACAGAGCAGCTACGGCGAGATATGGATGCCGCTGCCGCGCGAAGAGGGGGACGGTAATGATGACTAGACAAACCTTTCTCGGCCTAATTGTCGGCATTTTGGTGGTCGTACTGTCCAACAGTTTGTATGTCATCAGGGAAACCCAGCGTGGCGTACTCCTGAAATTCGGCGAGGTGGTAGATCCTAATCTGCAGCCGGGGTTGCACATCAAGGTGCCATTCGTGAACAACGTGCGCAAATTTGATGGCAGGATTCTGACCGTAGACAGCAGCCCAGAGCGATTCTTTACTCAAGAAAAGAAAGCACTGATCGTGGATTCCTACGCGAAGTTTCGCATAACCGACACGGCAAAGTTTTACACGGCTACCAATGGTGAGGAGATTCGTGCGGCGGGGCTCCTTTCCCAGCGTATTAATGATGGACTCCGAAACCAGGTGGCTGTCCGTACGGTTCAGGAGGTGGTTTCGGGTGAGCGAGACCAACTAATGCAGGCGATCACCACTCAACTCAATGAAGTTGCCAATGAGGAGTTAGGTGTTGAGATCATCGATGTCCGTGTCAAGAAGATCGATCTGCCACCCGATGTGTCGGAATCCGTTTATCGCCGAATGAATGCTGAGCGTGAGAAAGAAGCACGTGAATTGCGTTCAGAGGGTAAAGAACTTGCGGAGGGTATTCGAGCTGCGGCAGACAGAGAGGTGACTGTGATTGGCGCCAACGCGTTTCGCGATGCAGAGATCATCCGCGGAAATGGGGATGCGGAAGCGACACGAATTTATGCAGACGCCTTTAATCAAGATCCCGAGTTTTACTCGTTCGTCCGAAGCTTGCAGGCGTACAGAGAGACTTTCAATGCGGGAAGTGACGTGATGCTGTTACAGCCGGACAGCCAGTTTTTCCGGTACTTGCGCGACCCCAAGGCCGGCAAGTAGGCAGATTGGTAACCAATTGGGGGCGCGCTGCCCCCAATCCCACATTCAGCATGTGCTATCCTCGCGCCCAGAAGGTGTAGCGGCGAGTACTCTGGCGGAATCACGATGACCACTGAAAATCGCTGGCTGTTGCCTGAGGGTATTGACGAGCTTCTGCCCGAGCACGCGGGGCAGCTGGAGGCATTACGGCGAAACCTGCTCGATGAATGCGCGACCTGGGGTTATCGCTTCGTCATTCCGCCTTTGGTGGAATTCACGGACTCGTTATTGGTAGGACTCGGTGCAGATCTTGATCTCGTAACGTGTAAATTTACTGACCAAATGAGTGGACGAATGTTGGGCGTGCGCGCCGACATTACACCTCAAGCTGCTCGGATAGACGCCCATAGTTTGGGGAAAACAGGCGCTACACGGCTGTGTTATGCGGGTTCCACCCTGCAGGCTGTCCCTCAGACGACGGGAGTTGGCCGCTCTCCAATCCAGTTAGGCGCCGAACTGTTCGGTAGCGCCTCGATCGCGGCCGATACCGAAGTGATCACATTACTGCTCTCTCTGCTTGAGTGTGCTGGAGTCGAGGCGGCGATTACTCTCGATATCGGCCATATAGGTATTTACGATGCGTTGTTTTCTGGGGAAGCATTAGCCCCAGAGATTGAGCAACAGGTATTCGATGCGCTGCAGAGCAAGTCGGGTCCGGATATCGCCCGTTTGGCTAAGATACTGGCGCCTGATGTTGCAACAAAGCTTGAGCACTTGGCCGCACTACATGGATCCACAGATGTGCTTAACCGTGCACGTGACATCTTTGAAGGTGAGGCAACGGTGCAGTGTGCATTGGATGATCTAGAGAAAGTGCTGACGAGAGTGCGGGATGGTTTCCCTAATGTTGGTCTCTATGTCGACCTAACCGAATTACGAGGTTTTCGCTATCACACGGGTTTGGTATTCGCGGTGTATGTGGAGGGCCGCGGGTCAGCAGTTGCCAAAGGTGGACGATACGACAGCATTGGTGCGGTGTTTGGTCGCGATCGACCGGCAACGGGATTTGCTATCGATTTGAAGGCGCTGCTGGAAGACGCCACGCTGAGTTCATCTCATACGCCTCCGATTATCGCCCCGCAGGGTGAAGGCGAAGCGTTGCTGACAGCAATAGCCGCTTTGCGAGCGGCTGGCCATATCGTAGCGGTCGATCTGGGCGAGGGTGTCGACATGGGCCATGCCCAGCGGCTGGTATTGAAAGGGAGTGAGTGGGTGGTAGTAGAGGAAGCCTCATGAGCCGCAATATTGTGGTCGTGGGAACGCAGTGGGGTGACGAAGGCAAGGGAAAGATCGTTGATCTTTTGACCGACCAAGCTGATGCCGTCGTGCGATTTCAGGGCGGACACAATGCCGGGCACACCTTGGTCATTGGTGGCGAAAAAACCGTTCTTCACCTAATTCCGTCTGGCGTACTTCGGTCAGGCGTCCAATGTCTGATCGGAAATGGTGTGGTACTGTCCCCTGAGGCGTTGCTGAAGGAAATCGACGCTCTTGAGGCAAACGGTGTTCCTGTGCGGGATCGATTAAAAGTCTCGGCGGCGTGCCCCTTGATTCTTCCCTATCACGTCGCTCTGGATCAGGCGCGGGAAGCCCGTCGCGGCAAGAGCAAAATTGGCACCACGGGGCGCGGTATTGGTCCCTGCTATGAAGACAAAGCGGCACGACGCGCATTACGGCTTGGGGACTTGCGGGATCCCGAGCGCTTTCGGGTGTCGCTTGAGGAGGTGCTGGATTACCATAACCATGTTCTTGAGCACTATTACGGGGTGAAAACGCTGGCTGTCTCTGCGGTCCTGGATGAGGCCCTTGGTTACGCTGACCGGCTATTGCCTATGATGGCCGACGTCACTTCACTGTTACATTACTACCGCAAGTCGAATGCACGCCTGCTGTTTGAGGGTGCGCAGGGGTCACTGCTGGACATCGATCATGGCACTTACCCTTACGTGACGAGCTCAAATACCACCGCGGGTGGCACGGCTACCGGTTCGGGGTTTGGTCCACTGTATTTGGATTATGTTCTGGGTATCACAAAGGCCTATACAACTCGGGTTGGTTCGGGTCCTTTCCCGACTGAGTTATTTGATGATGTCGGCCAGCGGTTGGCCGAGCGAGGCCATGAGTTCGGAGCCACTACGGGAAGGCCTCGTCGTTGCGGTTGGTTTGATGCGGTGGCGTTGCGCACGGCAGTGAATATAAATTCAGTCTCGGGGCTATGTTTGACCAAACTCGATGTGCTTGATGGTCTCGAGGAGATAGCGATTTGCGTGGGTTATACCAATGCCAAGGGTGATGCGGTTGGTAATCCTATCGATGCGGCGGACTACGAGAATGTCATGCCAGTTTACGAGACCGTGCCGGGCTGGACTGAATCTACCGTGGGAGTGAAGAGCGAGGACGCGCTGCCAGTCAATGCTAAGGCATACATCGCGCGTATTGAGGCGCTGGTGGGCGCTCCGATAGATATTATTTCTACTGGACCGGATCGTGAAGAAACCATCGTTTCACGGCATCCTTTTGCTGCGTAGATCATTATGTTAACGCTAAACAAGCTTTTATCTCTGCTCATTTATCCACTGTCCCTATGCCTGATTTGTCTAGTGTTTGCCCTCGCGTTTAGGGCGAGGGGCGCTACCGTGAAAGCCAACACGCTGACAATATTGGCCACCATTTGGCTTTATTTCTGCTCAACAGAGTGGGGAGCTGGCGCACTGCTGTCGCCGTTAGAGAGCGCCTACCCCGCCTTTGTTAATGAGGAGTTACCCAATGCGCAGGCGATTTTAGTGTTGGGAGGTGGTACTTCTGGAGAGTCGCAATTTGGTCAGGGCGGGGATCTGAATCAGGCGGCTGATCGCTTGTGGTTGGGTGCAGCGCTGCACCGTGCAGGTAAGGCACCTCTCATCGTGCTCTCGGGTGGCTCCGTGCCTTCTGAGGCGATTCCGGAATCGCGGCTGATGGCACAAAAGCTCAAAGCCCTCGGCATTCCCGAAACGGCGTTGCTGTTGGAATCGGAAAGCCGCACTACCCGCGAGAACGCTCAGTACTCCCGGTCGCTGTTGCAAGACCTCGGTATAACCCACGTTTTGCTGGTGACCAGTGCGAGTCATATGCGCCGCGCCGCCGCGGTTTTTAGCGCCCAGGGTTTTGTGGTGACCTCGGTGGCAACTGATCATCGGATGCCCCTCCGGGTTGGGCCGGTGCCGGGTTGGCTCCCCACGCTAGATCGCCTGGCGCGATCCACTCAGGCGATCCACGAGTGGGTTGGTTATTGGGTGTATGAGCAGATGGGTTATTTCGAACCGCCCCAGAACACCTTGGAAACTTGAGGCGTCAGATATAAAGCGCCTTCAGGTCGCTGTAGTTTTGACCCGTCCAGCGACGGAAAGCGCGATAGAAACTGTTCACTTCTGCGTAGCCCAATTCCCAGGCAACGGATTTACCGGGTAACCAGCGTTTATCTAAAAGCTGAGCACAGCGGTACTGGCGGACGTGATCCAGAATGTGCTGATAGTTCGTGTGATCAGCGCGTAGCCGTCGGCGCAGAGTTGTAGGGCTGACGTGCAAATGATCGGCGACTTCCTCCGAACGCAGCCTGGAAAGATCGCCTCGCAGCAGTAGGTCGATGACGCAAAGGGAAGTGCGAGACAGATCGTGGGGCGCGCGTCCGGTAATGCGAACAGAGAGTTCGGCAGGCACATCTGATGCCGGACGGATGAGTTCTGGCCCAAAAGAACCCCACTTGCTGTTATGGCGAGTTTGCTCACTTCTCGAGGGTCGCTGCAGGTAAACGGGATAGTGAGAGTCAGAGTGAGAATGTTGTGCGGTACCAGTTGTTATTGAATGTTTCATATCAACTTCCATGTTGAATCATTATTTCCCTCAGGGGGTCCGGTAGAGACATTCTGTGTCTCGGCCAGTCAGGTTAACCCAAGCGAAGGTGAAGGCCAGCGAAAAGACCGGAAAGGATCACATTCGCCGTCGGTGAGATGATTTGGTCGGAGCAGTGCATGCCACAAACTCGACTCCTGAGCCGGCTATGTACTGGTGGGCAGGATAGTGAGGGTCGTATGTTTTGGGCAGTACAGTGGGTGCCGGGGCATCCCCAACGCAGTGATACCAAGGCAATAGGGCCTTCCGACTCGTTTATGCACGGCGGCGCCTCTGTTTAATAGCAGCCCACCATTTCCCCATGCGGCGATGACGTGCTTGGTCTCTCCGACGGCTCGCCGCAGCCAAATATCGGTTCTGGGGCCAATCGGGTCAGGTGTGGTTTTCAACTTACTGGGGTCGGTGGCACGTAACGAAAAAAGATTGACCAGTAGTAGTGAACCGTAACCCCACTCTTGGGCAAAGGAGAGGCATCGTTTCAGGGTGGGGTCATCATGATATGCGTCAGCGGTGGAGGGATTTAGGCCGATAAAAACACAGTGCGCAAGGGACGGATCCCAGACCCTGCGGAGCCAGTAGCGGTAGCGGCCACAGCGAGAGAAGCCGGCTCTGCTGAGCGTGTAGTCAGTCAAGATTAAGGGTCTGATTGTTCATTGTAGGTCTATATGTTCGTTCATGATGTTGCGCGCCAGAAACACCTGTTGCGATTAAGCTAATGGTACGCATATTGCTGCATGTTATGGTTTCGTATAAAGCATGCAGTGTGGTGGGCACATTCAATCGATATTCTGTCCCATTCAATACCCTCGGCGGGGGGTGAACTGTATTGCGCTGGGGCAGTGGGCATTTTAAGGGGAAAGCATGATTTTACTGACGGGCGCGACGGGCCGGGTGGGGAGTGCCGCAGCCAGAGCATTGCTGAATGCGGGTGTGCCTTTTAGGGTGTTGGTGCGCGATGAGACTAAGCTGCCTCTGACAGATCCTCTTATTGATGTGATAACGGGAGACATTGGGGACCCACAGAGCGTGCGGCGCGCTCTTGAGGGTGTCGAGCGCGCGCTTCTCGTTATGGGTAATCATCCAGATCAAGCCGCGCTTGAGCGTCAGTTTGCGACCTTGGCGGAGCAGGCGGGTGTGGCCCATTTAGTCAAGATTTCCTCGATGGAGGCGGCAGAGGATGCCAGCGCTGTTTTGCCCCTGAATCACTATGAGACAGAGCAGCATATTGTCGCCAGCGGAATGAGCTGGACCTTTTTGAGGCCCAATTTTTACATGCAGAATATGCTGATGTATGCAGAGGCGATAAAGCGTGGCGGGTCGTTCGCTTTACCTCTTGGTGCAGCGTTTACGGCTATGGTTGATACGCAAGATGTGGGTCAGGTGGCTGCCGCTGTGCTCTCGGAGGACGGGCATGCGGGATATATTTACGAATTGACCGGTCCTGATCTCATGAATTTTTACGAGGTTGCCGAGCGTCTGGGCGGCGTGATCGGCTACAACGTGCGTTATGATGAGCAACCTCCTGAAGACTTTCGAGCGACGCTGGAGCGCTTCATTGCGTCGCGTTGGCAGCTTGACGCAGTTTGCGAGTTGTTTGCTGAAATTGCGGCAGGATCGCTGGCGTATCGTACGGAGACTGTTCAAGATTTGCTGGGACGCGCTCCGATACCGATTGAATCATTTGCGCAACGGTTCGCCGCCGTTTTTGATGGGGACGGCGCATAAGTAAAGTAGGAGTGATCACGTCTCGGCGAGATCAGAAATTAGCGATCTATTGAGGAGAAAAGCATGCCACCGATGACAGCATTGGGCTGGTTTCATACCGTAATGGGCGTGTTGGCCATTGGCACGGCCGTGTTCACGCTCCGCCGGCATCACATGATCAGCCTGATCAACTTTTCCGGTCGGATTTACCTGCTGATTACCCTGATCGTAGCGAGCACCGCGCTAATGATCTACAACCAGGGTGGTTTTGGAGTGGGACATATCCTGGCCGTAATGACTTTAGGTGCATTGGGAGTGGGTGCGCTGATGGAGAGGAGACCGTTTCTGGGCGGTTTTTCGGTTTATCTGCAGACTGCGGCGTATTCTGCCACGGTGCTCTTTCATATGGTGCCCGCCATTACCGACTTTCTAAGGCGGCTCCCAGTGGGTGACCCTTTTGTAGACTCGCTGGACGCACCCCTGGTAAGAGCCTTTCATTTAGCGTTTCTGGTGCTGTTTGGACTGGGTGTGCTGTGGCAATGGCGCCTGTTGAATGGCCGTAAGCTTGTGGGCGAAGAAGGCCTGTAATGTTATTCATAGCTATCGTTGTCGCGTTTGTTGTGGTTATTGTGACCTGTATGATTATGATTAATCGCTGGATGGTGGCAGGTCGGCCCAGGGACAATGGAAAAGAACACGAGTAGCGGCCGGAATAGGCTGGTGTTTCCGGGGACCGATAGAGTGTGTCGTGCAGCCGGCATGTGGGCTTATAGGTTTTCTGTATGAGAACGTTTATCGCAGCTTTGCTGGGAGTAAGTACTTACATCGGCTGTATGATGACAGGCTGGTTCAACGGCGTATTTGCCGCTTTTATGGCCACTATTGTGTTTGTATTTGCCAGTGTTTTTAAAGGTTTTAAAAAGAAGAAACCGGGGTCGGACCCGGATGACCCCGACGCCTAAGGCTTTTGTCGCGCTGGTTACTGACTGTCGTGTGGGGTGCTGTTAGGGCTACAACCTTCGATTTGCCTACTCAGTGGATTTGCGTGCCTTTTGGACGCGGCGTTGCAATAGGTTCCGGTGCGCAGTGATGCTCAGCCGGTGGCGCTTTGAAGCTCTGCCCCTTGCCGTTCAGGTAGCCCTCGTATACCTCTAGCAAATTCATGGCGTGGTTCAGCAGCCGTTTGGAGCCCTCGTGCCCAGTTTCCGCGCCACTACAAGCCGTTGACAGCAGTTGCTGATTGATCAAGAAAGCGAAGAATGTATCGGGTAGATCGGGATATTGCTCGGCAAACTGGCGCACCAGCGTAACCGCGGCTTTGCCCACTTCCTCGCTAATGCGGAGCACTTCATGGTCGCTGACGGACTGGTCTTTCTTGGCGCGATACTCGCTAAAGCAGATGACTCGCTCATCCATGTCCCGAAGCTCCCTTTCTTGCGGTTTGCATTAAAAGGATAATCGGCCGAAACGACTGAACTCTTTAGTCGAGCTCGATGGGGCTGGGGTGTAGCAGGGCCGGGATTCTCTCCCGTCTGCGGCGAAGCGGCGTTTTAGAAACGATTATCTTGCGGCTTTCAGTCGTTGTCGGGAAGAAGCCAGAACTTGAATCGGCTTTGAATGCGGATATTGGCGAGATAAATTGCAGTGGTGGCACGCGCGCGCTCCCAGGCGCTACTCCTACTCTGAATGAACCGTCGGTTGGTTCGTGCTAGTGATGCCTCGATGCGATCCAGATCCGATTGCATTGCCTTGAGAGACTGCCTTGACTCTGACACGGGGATAGATTCAACCAGCATTTTGCACTACCTCATATTGGTGTAGCCCGTATTTATAGGCACAACATATTGGTGTGTAGGGTAAGCTTGATCAGTGCGGCGTTTAAAGTGGAAATATCACCACTTGCCAGCTTACGGCGGTGGATGATGTGGCGGGCCGAGATCAACCCATACTAGGCTGATTTTATAAGATCAGCGCGTGTGCTGCGGGGACCATCCAAGCCAGTAAAACGAAGCCAAATAAAGCCGTCAACGTTAGCGGCGTACTCAAAAACCCTGATGAGACAGGTGTCTTTGCTCTTCCCGGTTCGGCGTTAAAAGCACACATATCCATTATCGCTGCATCCAATGCGGCCCGTTCCTCACGTGACAACAGTAGTGTCTGAGTCTGTCTTTCCATGACATATCCTCCGATTTGAACTAAATGTAGCAATATGAGACAAGTTTTGCAATATGCAAAAATATTAATTTTTGGTCTTGAGGGGGGGCAGTGCCGAGCATCCGTCAAGCTCTGCCGAGTTCATCCGATATATCCATCAGTGTCATGTTATCGGGTCGAACCTATGTCGAGTCATAAAGAGCAAGCTCCATCAACGGCCGTCGGCGAGGCGCCCGTTCAGTCCCGCAAAATCCGAGAGGGTAATCTGATCTATTTGAATGCGACGTCTAGGCTGGTATGTCAGCTGGACGCCTCACGCCGGCAACTGGATCGCCTTGAGCGTCACGCAGACAGAATATTAAGAAGCGTCGGAGCGGCCTAAGGCATTTCGGCCGTCTTTCTTCGGCAAATCCGACGTTTCTTGCGGCAAAAGGGTCTCCATCAGACACTCGTATTGCAACATCAATACAGTGCTAGTGCAGCAATAAAGTACTCAGCAAGTGCGGCGAAAAATTTCAGACTCAGTGTCGTCGGTAGACGTTGTTGGCCACTTTCGATTAAAGGCGCGCTGCAGCAATTCTCCTCCACTCATGGTCTCAACTTCGCCGGGATGTTCCCGCGCATAATCCAGCAGTACTTTTTTCAGCGTGCCGAGGTTTGTGTCGCTCGGTATGCACGCATTTCTCCGTACCATATCGATATCTGCGTCGGCCCAGCTACCGAGGTACCCGGCACACCAGCCACTCTCATAAGTTGCCTCGCTGTTGCAGTTGGCTACCATTCCTTTGGCACTGTAGTAAGCCGCGCTCGCACGGTGGCTGCCCGCGGCGACCAATAGCGAGGCGGCGAGAAACAAAAACGCTGATCTCATGATGATATCCAGTCTCGAATTAACTGTTATACCCTGCAATTAGGGTCGTCTTATACACGGAACATTAACACTTAGTTTACCGCGATACGGGAGTTTTTCATGATGACGCTGTTTGATTCGGTCGCGCCAATACCGAGTCACTCTATAGCGGCGATGTTAGCGGTGCTTCTTGGCGGTTGGCAGCTGTTTTCCGAAAAAGGCACCCGCAGGCATCGCATTTTTGGTTGGGCTTGGGTCGGCCTGATGATCTATGTCGCAGGCTCCTCCTTCTTCATTAATGAACTTAATTTCTGGCGCACGCTGAGTCCGATACATGTGCTTAGTGCCTGGACACTCATCTCGCTGGCGATCGCTGTGTTCCAGGCAAGAAGAGGCAATATTCGTCAACACCGACTGTGGATGCTTTCCCTGTACGTATTGGCTCTTCTGCTCACGGGTATATTCACGCTATGGCCTGGTCGTTTGTTGCATCAGGTCGTATTTGGCGTGGCATAGCAGTGGGGCATTTTACTTCTTTGGGTAGGAGTTTCCGCGGGTCGGATTAAGTTGCCTGAGCGAACCGAGTATTTGCCCGTCGGGCAGCGGGTAGGTATGTTGGATTTTGAGTCAGGATAATCGACGAAGGATAAATGATGATTCAAGGAAATTGTCTGTGTGCGGCGGTGAAATACGAAGTAACGGCCGAGTCACAGATGCAGGGGCTCTGTTATTGCACCGATTGCCAGATCATCGGCGGGAGCTCGCACTGGGCCTCCTACGCCGTGGCGCCATCCGACTTCCGATTGCTACAGGGAAGCCTGACCGAATTCGCCTACGATCCAGGCTCTGGCCGAGAAGTGGTTCGGTGTTTCTGTGATCAGTGTGGGACACAAATTAAAGTGGTATCGGCGGAATTGGGGGTGGCATCTGTTAACGCCATGACATTCAGCAATTCAGAAGCCTTTTCACCCAAATTGACCTATTTCAGTGGCAGTGCGCCGGCTTGGTGCACGGTTGAGGCAGGTCTCGCGAAGTTTGAGGCAATGGCCTAAACGCCTTGCTGCTGCTAATCCATCCCAACCTTAGCTTGCGGCTCTTCCTCAAGACTGGATGGGGATTGGAAATTACCCGATAACCATGCCCAGGCCAGCATCATCAGAATAGAAATCAGCACAGCAGTCTTTTTTTTTGTCAGCCTGTATAGGCCCCGATTAAATAAAAATTTAGGCAGCGCTTTCCCTATGAATGCAATAAGGGCTGCGGTGGTAAGTTTTGGCAAGGGAATCTTTCCATGTCTTTGGCTGCACACACCGCCACTCCATCACCGTATTGCATGGATTCAAGCCGAAACGGCATTGGCAATGGTGCCCAGGAGAGGACTTGAACCTCCACGCCCTTGCGAGCACTAGCACCTGAAGCTAGCGTGTCTACCAATTTCACCACCTGGGCAGCGGAGAAACTTTCTGAAAACTCAGAGGGCGCGCAGACTACTGCCTCCCCCGGGCGCTGTCAATTTCAGGTGTTTTCATTGGCAGATACCTTGGCACAACGCCTACCCCATTCCAGCGTATAATGCTGGTACCTACCCAGCCGGCTCACATTGGCCATCGGAATGTCTCTTGGCGCCACGCCGAAAATCCAAAAATACAGCACCACCTCCTGATCCCCATGCTGCGCGTGAGCAAGATCGGTATGAGCACCCCATCGCCAGTCGTGAGGTCATTCTCGGATTATTGGAATCTGCCGACGCACCGCTTGGGCTGGAGGCGATTGCAGGGCAATTGGCGCTGGATCAAGATCGGGACCTCGACGCCTTGCGTAAGCGGTTGCGAGCCATGCAGCGTGACGGACAGGTTGTCTCCGGTCGCCGCGGTGCGTATGGAGTGCCCAGGCGAATGGACTTGCAGCGATGCCGAGTCATGGGTCACCGTGATGGATATGGTTTTGCGCGACCACTGGAGGGTGGCGAGGATCTGTTTCTCTCCGCCAGAGAGATGTATCAAGTCTTTGATGGTGATGAAATTTTGGTCGCCGTGGCGGGGCTGGATCGGCGCGGAAGAGCCGAAGGCCAGATCGCAGAGGTGCTTGAGCGGGCGCACCACATGGTGGTGGGTCGGTATATGGAAGAGAGTGGCATCGGCTTTTTGCTGCCCCATAACACCCGCATCCGCAACCATATTCTGATCCCCCCGAAGGCCAAGGGCGGCGCACGCCACGGTCAACTGGTATCGGTGTCGCTAACCGATTACCCCTCGGCAACACTGGGCGCCAAAGGCCGGGTTGAGGAAGTATTGGGAGATCATCTTGATCCGGGCCTGGAAATTGACGTGGCCATTCGAGCGCATGGGATTCCATGGGAATGGCCCGATGAGGTCTTGCGAGAGGCGGGCAGCCTCGGTGAGGAGCCCGCTGAGCAGGATAAGTTACACCGCGAAGACTTGCGCGCGCTGCCATTTGTCACCATCGACGGAGAGGACGCCAGAGATTTTGATGACGCCGTCTGGTGCGAGGCAAATCAGGATGGTTTTCGCCTTCTCGTCGCCATTGCAGATGTGTCTCATTATGTGCCTGTGGGTTCGGCGCTGGATGAGGAGGCCAGCTTGCGTGGCAACTCAGTGTACTTCCCTGAGCGGGTCGTGCCGATGTTTCCAGAGGTGCTTTCCAATGGGCTGTGTTCTCTAAAGCCTCGGGTTGATCGGCTCGCAATGGTTTGCGACATGCAGATCGATACCGTTGGGCGGCTCATCGACTATTATTTTTACGAGGCGGTGATTCATTCTCATGCGCGACTCACCTACAACGATGTGGGTGCCGTGATCGAGCAGGGCTGGAGCGAGCGCGTACCAGCCGAGCGTGTTGAAGATATCGACCGACTTTACCGACTCTACGGTGTATTGCGTCAGGCACGAGAGCAGCGCGGTGCATTGGATTTTGATACGCAGGAAACGCGCATTCTGTTTGATGAGCAGCGCAAGATTGCCGCCATTGAGCCTGTTCATCGCAACGATGCCCACAAGCTCATTGAAGAGTGCATGCTGATTGCCAATGTGGCGACCGCGCAGTTTCTGGAGAGTTTGGAGCAGCCTGCGCTGTTCCGGGTACACGAGTGTCCCAGTGCTGAAAAGCTTGAGAATTTGCGCGCTTTTTTGGGTGAGCTGTCGCTAGAACTGCCCGGTGGGCTCAAGCCGACGCCGGAACATTATCAATCCCTACTCGCCACGGTTGAGGGTCGGGAAGACAGGCACATTATTCAGACAATGCTGCTGAGGTCGCTCTCTCAGGCGGTGTATCAACCTGAGAACGCGGGCCATTTTGGCCTGCATTATCCAGCTTATGCCCACTTCACCTCCCCCATTCGCCGGTACCCCGATCTGTTGGTACATCGTGCGATACGTGCTGCTATTCGTACCCCTGGGAATGCAGGGCATATCCGTCGTGTACCTGGCGCCAGTGGGTTAAAGCGTGAGCGTATTTATCCCTACGATACCGCCGCCATGCTGACCTTTGGTGAGCAATGTTCCATGACTGAACGACGGGCAGATGATGCGACCCGTGAGGTCGACGCTTGGCTCAAGTGCGAATTTTTGAAAGACCGCATTGGCGAGGAGTTTGCGGGTGTTGTTGCGGCCGTGACCAACTTCGGTTGTTTTGTTGAGCTGAGTGACTTGTACATCGAGGGCTTACTTCACGTCAGTGCGCTGCCGGGGGACTACTACCATTTTGATCAGGTCAAACAGCGTCTGGTAGGTGAGCGCACTCGTCGGGTTTTTCAACTTGGCGGGGCGGTGATGGTGAGAGTAGCGCGAGTAGACTTGGATGATCGCAAGATTGATCTTGAACTCGCCGGCATTGCCGAGCTTCGAAGCCCAGCGAAACCTAAACGCTCCCAACGCCGCGATGCGTCGGATACCCGTGAAAAACGTCCTCGCAAAGTCAAGGGAAAGATAAAAAACAAGAGCAAAACCGATAAGAAAAAAGCCATTGAAAAGTCGGACAAATCGAAGACCGAGGGCAACAAGCCCGGCAGCGGCAAACCAGCCCGTGCAAAAAAGTCGGCGTCTCCTGCTCAAAAGCAGTCTGGCAGCCGCAAGAAGCGTTGAGTCGTGACAGAACTTGTCTTCGGTTATCACGCTACTGAAAGCCTGATTCGCCAGCGCCCGGGCCATATCCAAGCCCTGATGGTCCAAGCGGATCGCAACGACAAGCGTATGCAGGCCCTAAATGACCTGGCGCAGAGCCAGGGTGTTGCCATCACGCGCTGCACGAAATCGGATCTAGACGCTGTGACCTCAGGGCGGCATCAAGGAGTTATTGCGAGGTTACAGCAAGGCGCTTCTCATGAGGCGGCGGGCCAAACCAGTGAGTCCGATATGATGGCGATGGTTGTGGCGGCGGAACGGCCATTACTGCTGATTCTCGATGGCGTAACGGACCCTCATAATTTGGGTGCCTGCCTGCGCAGTGCGGACGCCGCGGGTGTAACGGCGGTGGTATTTCCCAAAGACAAAAGTGCCGACGTTAATGATGTTGCTCGCAAGGTTGCCAGCGGCGCTGCCGAGACGGTTCCCTGGGTCAGAGTGACCAACCTTGCGCGAACCATGGAACACCTCAAACAAGCCGGCGTGTGGATTATTGGTGCGTCAGGGGAGGTGCCAGAAACACTCCACGACCAGGATCTGACGGTCTCTTGTGCGCTGGTATTGGGCTCAGAGGGCAGCGGTATGCGCCGTCTGACGCGGGAGTCCTGCGATTTTGTGGTGTCGTTGCCTATGGCGGGTGCAGTCTCCAGTCTCAACGTATCAGTTGCCGCTGGTATCTGCTTGTTTGAGGCGGTACGCCAGCGGCGCGGCACATAGGGGGCTAGGGACTCAATTCCTGCCAAACTTGAGCGTTGCAAACTGGCAATTGGCTTTGTAGACTCCGCTCTTCAAAAATTAGGCCGGGCTCATTTGGGAGCCCATCCTCCTTGCCGCACCGCTCGACGGGTGGCTATAAACCATAGGGAGTACGCGAGTGCGACACTACGAAGTTGTGTTCATGGTCCATCCGGATCAGTCCGAACAAGTCCCGGGAATGATTGAGCGTTACAGTAACGTCATCACTAAAGATGGCGGGGCGGTGCATCGTCTGGAAGACTGGGGCCGAAGGCAGTTGGCTTACCACATCAACAAAATTCACAAAGCGCATTATGTGCTGATGAATGTCGAGGCCTCTAACGAAGCCATGGAAGAGCTGACGACCACTTTCCGTTACAACGATGCGGTGATCCGCAACATGGTTATCCGTCGCGATGCGCCAGTTTTAGAAGAATCGCTGCTGATGAAAGCTGAGCGCGAAGACAAAGAGCGTAAAGCGCGATATCAGGAGCGTCAGGATAGCGACGCTGAAAAAACAGCTGAACAATCCAGAGACAAAGATGGTGCGAGTCGCGACAGCGATTCTGACGCACCGCAAAAAGACAGCGAGGAGTAAGTCATGTCACGTTTTTTTCGTCGACGTAAATTTTGCCGGTTTACCGCCGAGGGCGTGACAGAGATCGATTACAAAGATCTAGACATGCTCAAGCAATATATTTCTGAGACCGGCAAAATAGTGCCGAGCCGGATCACCGGCACGAAAGCCAGGTATCAGCGACAGCTTGCGACGGCTGTGAAGCGCGCGCGTTATCTCGCATTGCTGCCATATACCGACGCTCACGACTAAGTATTAACCGTGCGCGGCCTCGCTGAATTTATTATGCGCGGCCGGTGGCAGGCGCTGGCCGTTGCGGTACTTGGCTCCGGTAGTTTGCTGTTCGGCTGGATCAGTGCAGCGGCTATTTCGCTGGTCACACTGAGAAAGGGCATTGCCGCTGGCGGGTGGCTGGTTCTGTGGGCGCTGCTGCCGGCTGGGATCATTGCCCTAATGACGGGCGACACAGGCAGTGTGCTGCTGATGTTGGGCGTTTATGTGTTGGCGGTGGTCTTGCGGGAGAGTGTCAATCTCTCTCTGGCGATCTTGGCCAGCTTGCCTCTGGCGATAGTGGGCGGTTTTGTGCTCACAACCCTGAATGGGGTGTTTTTGGAGGAATTAGTCGCGACCTTCAATCAGGCGCTTGCTCAATTGGAGCGGGATCTGCAGCCTGAAGCGGCGCAGGAACTGGCGTTCAGTTCGCTGACGGTCTCCCAAGTAGCGGCGCTGCTGGCGACCGGTAATGCGGTCATCGCGGTGATGAGCCTGCTGTTGGGGCGTTTTTGGCAGGCAGCACTGTATAACCCCGGTGGGTTTGGTGCTGAGTTTCGAGCTTTGCGATTGCCCCAGGTGGCCGTCGTGGGAATGGTCGGTCTGGCCTCACTGCTTTGGTGGTTAGGTCCGGACTGGATGGTATGGAGTGCAGCGGTGGTGATGCCCCTTACCGTTGTGGGTTTTGCACTTGTGCACGCTTATGCAGTGCACACGGGCAAAGGGGCCACTTGGTTGGCGCTCATGTACATGCTTTGGATCGTACTGGATCCGGCGAAATGGGTGTGGGTGGGATGCGTAGTTGTCGACGCATTCGTTGATTTTAGGGCCAGATGGGCATCGCCCTCTGGTGGTGGTTCAAACGGGATATAACCGGCCGAGCCAATTAAAGAGACGCCTGTAAGGCAAGTCGGGGAGTAGAGGAAGAAACGATGGAAGTCATTTTGCTTGAGAACATTGGCAATCTGGGTGCGCTCGGAGACAAAGTTGATGTCAAACCTGGTTATGGACGCAATTTTCTAATCCCTCAGGGGAAAGCGGTGCCTGCTACGGGCGATAACGTAGCAAAGTTCGAGGCGCGACGTGCTGAATTGGAGACTGCTGCTGCTGAGACCCTCGCTGCTGCTGCTGCCCGTGGGGATGCCATGTCGGCTCTTGGATCGATCGATATCGCGGCCACTGCGGGTGAGGAGGGCAAACTCTTCGGTTCGGTGGGGACTCGCGACATTGCTGAAGCCTTGACCGCGGCCGGATGTGAAGTCGACAAGGCAGAAGTGCGGTTACCTGAGGGCGTCATTCGTGAGCTTGGCGAGTTTGAGGTCATGATCCAGCTCCACGCTGAGGTGACAGCCTCTGTGGCGATTAACATCGTCGCCGAGTAAGACTTGTCGGGGCAGATGCCCCGACGGCTCCTCCCCGATATCTGCTGGCGTGTCTTACCTGTCGCAGGTACTCTAACCAGTCTGATTAAGTCCGGTGGTGTTGCGGCTGATAGTCCAGCACTCGCACCCATGGCATGTGTTTGATGTGTCACAAAGAAGGTTAGCTCTTGGAGTCGCTTAAATCTCAGGATGCGGATATCGCGCGCATCCGCATGCAGCCCCAGTCAGTTGAAGCTGAGAGATCCGTGATTGGCGGCATTTTGCTGGCACCCGAAAGTTGGGACGCCATTGCGGAACTGGTGGATGCGGGGGATTTTTACCGGCCAGAGCATCGCGCCATCTTTCGCCAGATCGCCCTGCTGGTTGATCGTAACGAACCCATTGATGTCATTACGGTAGCGGATCGCTTGCTGGCTACGGGTGAGTTAGATGCCGCAGGTGGCCACACTTATCTAACGGATCTTGTTGAGCAAACCCCCACCGCGGCCAATGTCAGCGCTTATGCCCGAGCAGTAAGAGAGCGCGCCCTGCTCAGAAAACTGATCGGTGCTGCACAAGATATTGCTACTGCTGGGTTTAATCCTGAAGGCCGGAGTGCAGAAGAGCTGGTGGATGAGGCGGAACGCCTCATTATGACGGTGTCGGAAAGCGGCCCAAAAACAGGTGGTCCCAGAGGCATGGCACCACTCCTCACTGGCGCGTTGGAGCGAATCGAGGAGCTTTACAACACCGGTGGGGACATTACGGGCCTGACAACGGGTTTTATTGATCTTGATAAGAAGACTTCGGGCTTGCAGCCATCTGATCTGGTTATTGTTGCTGGAAGACCTTCAATGGGAAAAACCAGTTTTGCCATGAATCTTGTCGAGAATGCAGCGGCGCACACAGAAAAGCCTATTGTGGTTTTCTCTATGGAGATGCCCGCAGAGCAATTGGTAGTCAGAATGATGTCCTCGCTGGGCAAAATTGATCAATCGCGACTCAGAACGGGCAAGCTCCAGCAGGATGACTGGCCTAAACTCTCCTCGGCCATGGCAAAGCTCAAAGACACCTCTATCTTCATTGACGACACGCCGGCTTTGACACCGACTGAAGTGCGGGCGAGAGCACGACGACTTTCACGAGAGCACGGTGATCTTGCGATGATCATGGTCGATTACCTTCAGCTGATGAGAGTGGCGGGTGCGGGAGAAGGGCGGACAGCAGAAATTTCTGAGATTTCACGCAACCTCAAAGCGATTGCTAAAGAGTTTCGGTGTCCGGTGGTGGCACTTTCACAACTCAACCGCGCCCTCGAGCAACGGCCCAATAAGCGCCCCGTTAACTCCGACCTTCGAGAGTCCGGTGCGATAGAGCAGGACGCTGATGTAGTGATGTTTATCTATCGTGACGAGGTGTATCACGAAGACTCGCCCGATAAAGGTGTCGCTGAAATTATCATAGGCAAGCAGCGTAACGGCCCCATCGGCACTTGTCGTTTGGCCTTCCAGGGAGAATTCACCCGTTTCGAGAATCTCGCGCGCGGCGACTATGCCGGCTATTGAGGTGTAAACTTGCAGCGCTGCCCGTTGGCGTCGCTGTCTGGATAGTTGGGAGTGCGGTATGAGTCATCCTATGGCACCCATCGATTTTGCTGCGCTCATTGAGATGCTGGGCGGGAAGCGCGAAGTGGTGGCAAGCCTATTGAGCACGTTTCTGGAAGAGTTAGTCACTGACGTCGATGCGAGTAAGCGGGCGGTTTTAGAGCAGGACACCGAAGCACTGCAGCAGATCGCTCACCGCATTAAGGGTACCAGCGCCAATCTCCATGCCATGATGTTGTCGTCCATTGCGCGGGAGCTGGAGTCGGCCTGTGCCGAGGCAGATTACGGGTTGGTTACCCTTAAGCATGAAATGATGTGTGATCAGTCGCAACGATTGGTCAACGCCATCCAAGGTTGGCATGGGCACGCCGACAACGCCACCTAGTTACAGACCGACCTCGTTCCTCAGCCTAGCTAGATTGCTGGTTTGTTCTTCCACACTAGGAAGAGATGTATCCGGTGGCGCAATCGCCAATCTCTCTGGGCCTTGAAGCACTTCGCCCCGCGCTGCGCGATTGGCCCAGCGTTCGTAGTGGCCCCTGAAGATAGGCCAAGTTTTGGTCTCAGGTTCGTTGGCGAGAAAAAACCAATCACTGTCCCGCCCGGCCAGATATACGGCAGGGTGTTGCCATGCCGCCTCTACTTTCGGAGACGGCGCAAGGCAGGCCTCCCGATAGGCATCGTAAGGCGAGGGAAGACCAAGGTCACTGAGGCAGAACCGGCAGGAATCGATCATTTTGTTCAGGGTGGGTAGATAATCGCTGTTTTCGATTGCGTGTTGTGCGGCGCGTAGAATTACGGCCGTGGGATAAGACGCCAATGCCTCTAACCAGAGCCGTTTGACCTGTTTCACTTGCTCGGCGTCGCTCCAGGCAGCGTAATACTGGTTATGGTAGTTGAGGCGAAACAGGGCAAACACCTGGTTGATCGCCTCGACCACCTGGGGCTCGGGCTGGGGGGCAGTGTCAGTTGGCCCAGCTGGTGTCGGTGAGATCGTCGCTGAGGCTTCGGTCTTTTGAACGATAGCCTGCGCCAGTGTTACTGCGTCCTTTTTCCCCACCATGCTGATCTCCCTCAGTTGCTGCACGGCACTGGCGTTTTGCGTGCTGCAAAAATTTACTGTTCCATGAGGTATGCACCTCATTACTGTCCAACCAATACATGATGAACTCAGGCAACAACGCCCGAGCCGACTCTTCGTTGATACCCGCGAGGCGAAGTGTGTCGTAGACCGCCAGGTCGGGCTGCCAATTGCGGGAGATACGGCTGGGCTCGGTGCTGTGCTGGATCTGGCTCGTATGTCGCAACCAGCGACGCCTGACATGCTCTACGAATCGACTATTAATCTCTTTCGGCGCACCACCGCGCTCACTCCAATACAACACGAACTCTGCCCGAACACTGTTTGCAAAAGCCGCGTCGATACCCGCTTGTGCCAAAACCTCTAACGCATCCTGACTGGGGACCCAGTCTTTGCCAAATGGCGAGGGTGCGCTGATCTTGAAGGTATTGTATTGCGATTGCCGATTACGCCATTGCGACAGCACGTATTGCCTGAACTGGGTTTCGATCTCTCTGGCGGAGTCGGGAATGAAGTTCTGCCTGACTTCATCAATAAATGCTTCGCTCATACCGTGGTTGAGTATCAGCAGGTCAATAATGGCGCGATCGGGCAGCCAGGGCGTGGTGAGTGAATAGCCATGGTGTTGGTTCGGCCCCGGGTCCGCTTGCGGGCTGGGGTTGGCAGCGCGTTCTCCGCTCATGGTATTGGCAACGGCCAGCATGGTCATTTGCGGTTCGGGGTGCGGTGCTTGCGCCAGAATTCCCAGATCCGTCAGCTTTTCAATCAGATCGCTAATATACGCTGTGGACCAAAAAGGCAGATTCTTCTGTACATCATGCAAGTTGATTGTCATCCAGCCTGCTTGGCCCTTCAGTAGCCCACCGATTTCTTGAAGCAGCACGGCTTCCTCAAGCCCAATAGTAGCGGCCAGCTCCGGAGAGAAGGTCAGTTGGCGATCGGGAATGAGGGAGCCGGATTGCATCGGATGCGTTAAAGAGTGGACGGTCTGATAGGATACCGGCTTACCTGGATGAATACAGCCTCTACCATCAGGTTCTCTGGAGTTTCGCGTGGCCAAGGCAAAAACAGCGTTTGTCTGTAACGATTGTGGGGCAGATTATCCTAAGTGGCAGGGACAGTGTGGCGAGTGCCATGCTTGGAATACCCTTACTGAAATCCGTTTGAGTGCCCCAGCCGGCAAACGCGCTTCTAGTGGACGTAATGTGCGGCACACTGGTTTTGCGGGCAGTCTTGCGCCGGTACAAAAATTGGCGGATGTGGCAGTGAGCGATTTGCCACGGATGGGGTCGGGATTTGAAGAATTTGATCGGGTACTTGGAGGCGGCCTTGTCCCCGGATCCAGTATTCTGATCGGTGGGCATCCCGGAGCAGGTAAAAGCACGCTCTTACTGCAGACACTGTGTCGTCTGGCGGCCCGGTATACGGCACTTTATGTGACGGGAGAAGAATCTCCCGGACAAATCGCGATGCGGGCAAAACGGCTGGGGCTTCCCTCTGATGAGCTGCAACTGCTCGCCGAGACAGATGTGGATGCAATTCTGGCCTCGGCAGAGGCACTCAAGCCCGCGATATTGGTAGTGGATTCCATACAGGTGGTCCATAGCGAGACGCTGACTTCTGCCCCAGGCAGCGTGTCCCAGGTACGGGACTGCGCAGCACAGCTCACGCGTTATGCCAAACAAACGGGGACCGTGCTCATACTGGTGGGTCATGTCACTAAGGATGGCAGTTTGGCGGGCCCCAAGGTGCTTGAGCACATGATTGACTGCTCCATATTGCTCGAGGGAGATCATGATTCTCGTTACCGCACGCTCAGAGGCCAGAAAAACCGGTTTGGCGCTGTGAACGAGCTGGGCATTTTCGCCATGACCGATGGTGGCCTGAAGGAGGTCTCCAACCCCTCGGCTATTTTTCTGGATCGCTCTGAATACTCAGCCCCGGGCACTACCGTTGTCGTAGTTTGGGAGGGGACCCGCCCGTTGTTGGTAGAGATTCAAGCGTTGGTGGACGACAGTTCCTTGGGCAACCCGCGGCGGGTCACGGTCGGCTTTGAGCAGAATCGTTTGGCCATGTTGCTAGCAGTGCTGCATCGCCACGGCGGGATTCATGTCGGTGATCAGGACGTATTTGCCAATGTTGTAGGAGGCGTTCGTGTGATGGAGACCTCTGCGGATCTTCCTTTGTTGTTGGCGGTGGTGTCGAGTTTGAGGAATCGCACGCTTCCAAGGGACTGGGTCGTATTCGGTGAGGTCGGTCTCTCAGGCGAAATTCGTCCGGTTGCCAGTGGTCAGGAGCGGCTGGCCGAAGCCGCCAAGCACGGCTTTAAGGTGGCGATCGTACCCAAGTCCAATGCCCCAAAAAAACCTATCCCCAACCTCAAAGTGATTCCGGTAGCACGATTATCGGAGGCGCTGGATGCCTGTTCCTGAAGCTACATAGTTCATGTTGAAGCCGCCACGCATGCGAGCGACTGTCGATTATCACTTCAGTTTGCGATGTTTCACCCGGCTGGGTACGGCTGCGTCGGCGCCAACGCGTTGTCGTCGATCTTCCTCATAGTCTGTGTAGTTGCCTTCGTGGAACACCACGCCGCCGTCGTCTTCGTAAGCCAGGATGTGTGTAGCGATGCGATCGAGGAACCACCGATCGTGAGAAATCACCAGCGCTGAACCGGGGAAAGCCAACAAGGCTTCCTCTAGTGCTCGTAATGTCTCGATATCCAGGTCATTGGTGGGTTCATCAAGAAGAAGCACGTTGGCACCTTGCTTTAGTAGCTTTGCCAGATGCAGTCTATTCCGCTCGCCCCCGGAGAGATCTTTGACAAATTTCTGCTGGTCAGACCCTTTAAAGTTAAATCGACCCACGTAGCTTCTTGAGGGTATTTCATAGCTACCAATGCGGATGATGTCGAGACTGTCTGACACTTCTTCCCAAACCGTCTTGCTGCCGTCCAGATCATCTCGAGACTGATCAACGTAACCAAGTTCGACGGTATCGCCGACAACGACGTCTCCGCCATCGGGAGTTTCCAAACCCATTAATATGCGAAACAGTGTAGATTTTCCCATGCCGTTAGCACCGATGATCCCCACGATACTGCCTTTTGGCACGACAAAATTGACGTCCTCAAACAGCAGACGATCACCAAAGGTTTTACGTAGGCCGCTGACCTCGATTACCTTGTCTCCCAGACGCGCACCAGGGGGAATATAGATCTCGTTAGTCTCGTTACGAGTCTGAAATTCTTGCGAGTTAAGGTCTTCGAAACGTTGCAGGCGAGCCTTGTTTTTTGCCTGGCGCCCTTTGGGGTTAGAGCGTACCCACTCCAATTCGGCCTTGATGGCTTTCTGATGCGACGCCTCCTGGCGTTGTTCTTGCTCAAGTCTCTTTTCTTTGGTTTCCAGCCAGTTGGAGTAGTTGCCTTCGTAGGGGATTCCACGACCTCGGTCGAGCTCCAAGATCCAACCCGCGGCGTTGTCGAGAAAGTATCGATCGTGTGTGATGGCCACAACCGTGCCTTGGAAATCCTCCAAAAAATGCTCCAACCAGGCGACAGACTCGGCATCAAGGTGGTTGGTGGGCTCATCCAGTAACAACATATCCGGCTCGGAGAGGAGGAGTCGCGCGAGCGCAACGCGACGTTTTTCTCCGCCTGAAAGTGTTTCCACACTGGCTTCCCACTGGGGCAACCGCAGTGCATTGGCTGCGATTTCGAGTCGGGTGTCGAGGTTATGCGCGTCCTTTGCCTGAATGACATCCTCAAGGCGGGCCTGTTCTTTGGCTAGCGCGTCAAAATCGGCGTCGGGTTCCGCGTAATCAGCGTATATTTTTTCTAGCCCGGACAGTGCATCGATGGCGTCTTGCACGCCTTCCTCGACGTTCCCTCGCACAGTTTTATCAGGGTTGAGCTGCGGTTCCTGAGCCAGATAACCGATTTTGATATCGGGCTGTGGGCGCGCTTCACCGAGGATATCAGTGTCTATTCCAGCCATGATTTTCAGCAGAGTGGACTTGCCCGCCCCGTTCAGGCCGAGGACACCTATTTTGGCGCCTGGAAAAAACGACAGCGATATGTCTTTCAGAATCTCTTTTTTTGGGGGGACAATTTTTCCCACGCGGTTCATGGTGTAAACGTATTGCGCCAAGATATGTCTCCCTTAAAGGACGGCTGTAAGGATGGAGAGTGCATCCATCCTCAGGGGTTATGAAATGTTAGTGATGGCGAGTGTACTGAATGATATGCCTACCCGCCTAATGCTGGTTGAGGAGGATAGGCGTGTTATTCCTCTCGGATCGCCACAATCGTGGACTTGATCACATCTTCCAATTTTTGTTCCGTTTCGTTCCACACAACAACTCGCTCACTCCCTGGGTTCACTGGCACATCGGCATCGCGGAACTCAATGGTTTTAACCTCGTTGGTTTTCCAATGCCTGAATGGCATGAACTTTTTCGCCATTACGTGCGTTTCCCTGTGCCTGCTAGGTGAATGTGGTGTGGTGTGGCGTGATTCGCCCATCCTCTAGGCCTTTGATCTTGAGGCGCCGACCCGAGCGTCTTCAAGCTAAGCTGCGATGTTATCGAATCGCACGTGGTTTCCCCATCGCAATAATTCACGGTCGCCTCTCATACTCGATCTACAGCAGTCCGAGATGGGGCGATCTCAGATGGCTATGGGCGCACTACTAGGGTCGTCTTCTGAGGGCTGATAATCTGAGGGCATTAACTGCTCGTGAAATGATTCAACCTCAAACACGGCCTCCTCGTGCATGTCAGCAATATGAAACAGGGCGTCTCCCGCATAGACCAGTGGTAAGTTGGATCTCCCAATGATGACGCCCGCCATTGGCGCTCTCACCTCGGTTTCTTCAATGCCCAGCGGGTCGGCAATCAGGCCGATGACCTGGCCCTCGCTGACTTGCGCTCCCAGTGGCATCAGCATCCGGTGGATGCCACTAGCCGGCGCCCTCAGCCATTGAGTCTGTCGGCTAAAGATCGGTGTCTGCCTTTGTTTAGCGCGACTTTTTCGCACCATACCCAAGTGGCGCATAACGTTGACCACACCTTTTACGCCCGCACGAATATGAACCTCGTCAAAACGCAGGGCCTCACAACTCTCATAAAGGATAACCGGCACCCCAAGTTCGGTAGCGCACTGCCGCAAAGAGCCGTCACGCACCGCCGAATCGATCACCAGTGGCGCACCAAATGCCTCAGTCATGGCACGCACCTCGGGATCGTGGAGTTCGGCCCGTATCTGTGGGAAGTTGCTGCGATGTCTGCCGCCGGTATGCAAGTCGATGCCATGAGTACAAAGGGCCACGATCTCCTGCATAAATGTATGTGCCACCCGTCCCGTCAGAGATCCTGTGGCCGAGCCCGGAAAGCTTCGGTTGAGGTCCCGACCGTCGGGTAAGTAGCGCGAGTGAGAAATGACGCCGTAGACGTTCACGATGGGTATCGCCAGTAGGGTTCCACGGAGCTTACGGACGTCAATGCGTTTGATAAGACGACGAATAATTTCGATCCCATTTATTTCGTCACCGTGAATGGCCGCACAAACGAAAAGGGCTGGACCCGCCCGTTTGCCGTGGATCACATGAACCGATATGGCGAGGTCATCGTGCGCGTAGGTGGGTGCCACTGGGATTTCAACGGTCTTCGCCTCGCCGGGTGCGATGACAGTGCCGCCAATTTTAAAATGAGCTGCCGTTTCAGCGACTCGGGTGTTAGTTCTCAGCATACGGCTACCCTTTGACGCGACGCTGAGACTTTCCGGTATGGACATGCGACTCGATGAACTCGATGATCTTTCCGGCGACATTGACGCCAGTTGCCTCTTCGATCCCCTTCAGTCCCGGAGAGGAATTAACCTCCATTACCAGAGGTCCGCGATCTGATCGCAGAATGTCCACGCCGGCTACATTCAGGCCCATTGTTTGGGCTGCTTTAAGTGCTGTGCGTCGCTCCACCGCTGTAAGTTTGGTGAGTTTGGCGCTTCCGCCACGATGCAGATTTGAGCGAAATTCTCCCGCCGCTGATGTCCGCTCCATCGCCGCTACCACCCGGTTGCCAATCACAAAGCAGCGTACGTCGGAGCCGCCCGCTTCCTTGATAAATTCCTGCACTAAAAAATCAGCCCCCAACTCCTTGAACGCTTCAATGACAGACTCGGCGGCTTTTGCCGTCTCTGCCAGCACGACGCCACGCCCTTGAGTCCCCTCCAATAACTTCACTACTACGGGGGCGCCGCCCACCAGCTTGATGAGCTGTCTGGTATTAGAAATATCGTGGGCGAACCCAGTTGCGGGCATGCCTAGGCCTTTTCGGGAAAGCAACTGCAGAGCGCGTAGCTTGGATCGAGATCGCCCAAGCGGAATTGATCCGACTAACGCATAGGTGTCCATCATTTCAAACTGCCGGATAACAGCGGTGCCGTAGTTGGTGATCGAAGCGCCAATGCGGGGAATAATGGCGTCTAGACGATCGAGCTGGCTGCCTCGATACCATACCGCTGGCTTTGCAGAACTGATGTCCATATAGCACTTAAGCGTATCGATAACGCTGCATTCATGGCCCGAGGCAATGGCTTCTTCGAGTAATCGCGAGGTACTGTAGAGTTTGGGGTTTCTAGAGAGTATGCCTATTTTCATTGGGCCTCCGGCGGGGCGAATCGGTCGCCGCCAAGAAGGAAGGAGCGTCTCGGCCATACCGAGGCATCTATGGGAAGTGCGGTGCGACCCAGTAACATTGAAAAACGCATTGTACTGCGATCGGTTAGGGTGATGTCGATCATAGACTGGAGCGTGCCAATGAGCATCTCGGTGCGAATAACGGGTCTGCGTTCCGTGTTGCCTCCCGAGTCTGTCACATCACGAAACTCATAAATCGGCATTTCGCAAGCAATTGAGTCACCATCGACTGGCGAGGGTTTAAGAATAAAGCTCACCCATTGATTGGCCCCGCGCTGGAACTGTGTAATATTCTGTGCATTCAGGGCACTCGTGCGGGCACCGGTGTCGACTTTGGCTCTGATCCATGGTGCCGCCAAGCCCGGAAGTGTGATCCACTCACGCCAACCTATGTTCAACGAATCGGTCACAACGCCCTATCGACTGGGCTGGGGCGACAAAAAAAGTGGTCAACGATCTGCACCGTGGTACTCCCGAGAAACAATCTAGCTATCGTAAACGCTTAATCACAGTCATAAGTAGTGTTTATCTGAGAAATGCCTGACGTCGGCCCGCCGTTCAGCTAACATTTCGGTTTCTGTTCTCCATTTCACCCTTTAGGCCCCGTGTACCGAATCAGGAACGCATCATGAATCACGCAGCAACTCACCTTTCACAATACCTTGACCGAGACGCACAAACGATCGAGGCGTTTGATGCGGAACTTTGGGCCGCGATGCACGCCGAGACGGTTCGCCAGGAAGAGCATATCGAACTGATCGCTTCAGAGAATTACTGCAGCCCCCGCGTACTGGAGGCACAAGGTTCTGTGCTGACCAATAAATATGCTGAGGGTTATCCCGGTAAGCGCTATTACGGCGGTTGTGAATTTGTCGATCAGGCGGAGACCCTCGCGATTGAGCGCGCCAAAATGTTGTTTGGTGCCGATTTTGCCAATGTGCAACCGCATTCGGGTTCCAGCGCCAATATTGCAGTGTTTCAGGCACTGCTGAAACCTGGAGATACCGTGCTCGGGATGAGCCTCGCTGACGGCGGCCATTTGACGCACGGGGCGTCGGTTAATTTTTCAGGAAAAATCTACAATGCAGTGCAATATGGCATTGATAAAAATACGGGGTTGATCGACTACGACGACCTGAGAGCACTCGCGCTGGAGCATTCACCCAAAATGCTCATCGGTGGATTCTCCGCTTACAGTCGTATCATGGATTGGGCGAGGTTCCGAGAGATCGCGGATGAGGTGGGCGCTTATTTACTGGTCGACATGGCGCATGTTGCCGGTTTGGTCGCTGCTGGCATCTATCCCAGCCCCATCCCTTTTGCCGACGTGGTCACGACAACCACCCATAAGACCTTACGTGGTCCCCGCTCGGGCCTGATTCTGGCGAGAGCCAATGAAGCATTGGAGAAGCAATTTAACTCGGCAATTTTCCCGGGCGCGCAGGGTGGCCCCTTAATGCACGTCATCGCAGCCAAAGCGGTCGCTTTTAAAGAAGCAATGGCGCCCGACTTCGTTGATTATCAGAAGCAGGTTGTTCTCAATGCGAAGAGAATGGCGGCAACCTTTATGGCGCGCGGGCATAAAATCGTCTCCGGTGGCACGGACAACCATTTGATGTTGCTGGATTTGATCGGGAAGGAATATACGGGTAAGGATGCCGATGCCGCCTTGGGCGAGGCCTATATCACCGTTAATAAAAACGCCGTCCCCAACGATCCGCGATCACCTTTTGTGACCTCTGGCTTGCGCCTAGGAACACCCGCCATTACTACCCGGGGGTTTGGCGAGGCTGAAACTGAGCAACTCACGGGTTGGATCTGCGATGTGCTGGCGGCGCTGGAGGAGGGGCACTCGGATCAAGTTATCCCAGTTATCAGAGAGCAGGTTAAGGCGCTGTGTGCTTCTATGCCGGTATACGCTCGCTGAAAATCGGTTTGCGTAGAGAAAAATCAAACGATTATGCATTGCCCCTTTTGTAGCACTGATGAAACGAAAGTGATTGACTCCCGTCTGGTTGCAGAGGGCGCTCAGGTGCGTCGTCGAAGAGAGTGCCTGAGTTGTACCGAGCGGTTCACCACTTATGAGGCGGCGGAGTTGGTTTTGCCGCGTGTTATTAAGCAAGACGGCAGCCGTGAGCCATTTGATGAGGAAAAGCTGCGCTCCGGATTATTGCGGGCGCTGGAGAAGCGACCTGTTTCGGTGGAGAGCATTGAGGCAGAGATTGATCAAATCAAGCACCGATTGCGAGCGACCGGTGAGCGAGAGGTGCAGTCTTTGCAGGTTGGTGAGTTGGTGATGGACTCTCTCAAAATGCTGGATCATGTGGCCTACGTCCGTTTTGCTTCGGTTTATCGCAGCTTTCAGGATCTGGCTGAATTCCGAGATGCGATCGAATCCCTCGAGGCAGAGCCTAACAGCGGCGATACCCCGTGAGCCTAGAGCGCGATCGCGTGTTCATGGAGCATGCGATTGAGATAGGTCGTTGTGGCCGCTTTTGGTCGGCACCAAATCCTCCTGTGGGTTGCGTGCTGGTGCAGCAGGACACAATTGCCGCCACCGGTTTTACCCAGCCTGCTGGACAGCCCCACGCAGAAATCATGGCGTTGCAAGCGATTGATGATGCCCGCGGTATGACGGCTTATGTCACCCTTGAGCCTTGTAATCACCATGGGCGAACTCCGCCTTGCACCGAAGCTCTCATTCAGGCGGGTATCAGCCGCGTTGTGGTGGCCTTGGAGGATCCCAACCCCGAAGTGTCGGGGCAGGGCATTTCAAGACTGAGAAGGGCCGGTATAGCCGTAGAGGTGGGCTTGCTTGCCGACGAGGTCGAGGGTGACCTCGCAGGTTTCTTACTCCGAATGCGCCGCGGTTGGGGAAGAATCACACTCAAGGTGGCCACCTCGCTGGATGGACGAACCGCCATGGCCTCGGGAGAAAGTCAGTGGATTACTGGCGAGACGGCTCGTAGGGATGTGCAGCTCTGGCGCGCGCAATCCGATGCTATCGTCACGGGAGTGAACACCGTGATGACAGACAACTGCAAGCTGACGGTGCGCGCCCAGGATCTCCCACTGCAGGATGCCGATAAATCTCGTGCCCTTTCCTATCCCCCCACTCGAATCGTGTTGGATTCCAAAGGCAGAACGCCACACCATGCCGCCGTGCTGGAGGGTGCCCCGACCATTGTGGTCACCACGGGCGCGACTGACTTCCCCGCGTCCGTGCATGTCGAGTCGGTGGCCTCCGACGACGCGGGATGCGTGTCTCTCAAAGACTGGATACGATTGTTGGGAAAAGCGCAGTTCAATGAGATCCTCGTCGAGGCTGGACCGACATTATCCGGAGCCCTTATCCGTGAGGGGTGGGTCGACCGTTTGCTATGGTATCAGGCGCCAAAGCTACTGGGAGTGTCTGCGCGTCCGGTCGCCGATTTGGACGTAGCTTTGTTATCTGATGCACCGGACTTTACGTTGCAGGATGTGACCCGTATTGGAGAGGATCTGCGTATCATTGCGACCCGCGCAGGTTTACAGGCCGATTACGGCGTCTAGAGCGCATCGCATAAGGGAGTTAGGGTGTTTACGGGCATTATTCAATCAATAGGTCGCATTGCGGCGATTGAGGGTGACGAGCAGGATATTCGTCTGAGAATTGAAGCAGGAAAACTTCCGTTAGATGCGGTTGCATTGGGCGACAGCATTGCGACCAGTGGCGTCTGTCTCACCGTGACGGAGCTTCCCGGCGATGGCTACTGGGCGGACGTCTCTCCAGAGACGTTGTCCCTCACCACATTGGGTCAGAAAGGCGTTGGGGATCCTGTCAATTTGGAGCTATCACTGACGTTGAACAAGCCCTTGGGCGGGCACATGGTTAGTGGCCATGTCGATGGCGTCGGGAGAATAGAATCTATTGTTGAGGATGCGCGATTCTGGCAAGTCCGTATTGCAGCCCCTTCCAACCTCGCGCGCTACATCGCTGTGAAGGGCAGTATTTGCGTAGATGGCACCAGTCTGACGGTAAATCAGGTCTCCGGCGCTAGTTTCGAACTCACCATTATTCCGCAAACATGGGAAGAGACGGTGTTCAGCGACTATGGGGTGGGCAGTGCAGTGAATCTGGAGGTTGACGTGATTGCCCGGTACCTTGAGCGTCTGATGCAGTACGATCAGGCCAACCCGGATTTGTCCTCCTGATGAGTGATTTTGCGCAGATCGATCAGGTGCTCAGCACCCTTAGGCACGGCCAAACCTGCTTGATGTTGAATGAGAACAGCGTGGGTGGCATCACAGGCTTTGTTGTTGTCGGCGCCGAGCATTGTGAAGCCGACCACATCGCTTTCATGGCGCGGCAGGCCCGAGGTTTGGTGTGCCTGGCTATGACGCCCGCGCGCTGTACCGAATTGGAGTTGCCGCTGATGGTGGAGGGCGACGATTCTCAATCGCCCTTTACTCTCTCGATCGAGGCTGCCACCGGCATTGATACGGGTATCTCTGCAGCAGACCGCGCAAGAACCGTCAGAGTCGCAGTGGATTCGACGAGCCGCGCGGCTGACTTGGTGCAGCCTGGGCATATTTTTCCGATCGTAGCCTCGGCGGGAGGCGTGCTAAATCGAACCGCGCCTGCTGATGCGGCAATTGATCTCGCGACATTGGCCGGACTCATTCCCGCTGCTGTGTTTACTGAGGTGCTGGATAACGACGGCGCCTTGGCCGATGGATCGTTTCTCGAGGAGTTTGCCCATCGACACCAGTTGGTGGCGGGTCGGGTATCTGACCTTGTCACTTATCGCCTGACAAATCAGAAAACCATCGAATTGGTTCGCCAGAGCATGATGCAGACCCGCTACGGAGTATTTGAAGTGTTTGCGTACCGGGACATGACCCATGGGCGAGTTCATCTTGCTCTCAAGCGAGGCAGTATCAGTGCCACTCAGCCCACGGTGGTTCGCGTGCACGTTACCGCTGTGCTGCGAGATCTGGTGGGCACTTCCCTTGATGGCCTTCCATCATGGTCTTTTGATGCCAGCCTCAAAGCCATTTCTGAGGCTGAATCCGGAGTGCTGGTGTTACTGAGTAAGCCTGAGGCAGCTGATGATTTACTCGGGGACATTGACCGATTGATGGGGCAGACTCAGCTGGACCCTCAACCCAGCGCAGACGGCTACAATCAGATCGGAATGGGTGCACAAATTTTGCGCGACCTGGGTGTGGGGCAGATCCGACTCATGGGCGCACCGCTCAAGTACAATGCGCTCGCAGGCTTCGGGTTGGAAGTTATCGATTTCCTGGCACCTGAGAACACCTTGGATTAGCTGAAGGACACTACAGGCCATGATCGGTAAGGGTATTGATAACGCCACGCCAGCGGTTGCAGGCAATGACGGTGTCTACACCGTTGTAACCACTCGCTGGAATGCAGATATTGTCGAGGGTTTGCTCACGGGCGCGCTGAATGCTTTGGGCGTTGCTGGTATTACTGGTGAGCAGGTTCGTGTGGTGCGAGTGCCGGGCGCCTTTGAAATTCCTCTTGCATGTCAGGCGGCGGCAGGGCGTCCGGACTGTGACGCGGTGATCGCACTGGGTGCTGTTATCCGGGGAGGTACGCCCCATTTTGAATACGTTGCGGGGGAGTGCACGCGGGGTATCGGGCAGGTTGCGCTACAAAGCGGGAAGCCCGTTGCATTCGGTGTGCTCACTGTGGATTCTTTGGAGCAGGCGCTGGAGCGCTCGGGTGATAATGACGAGAATAAGGGAGCGGAGGCCGCTATGAGTGCGGTGGAGATGGTTAATTTGCTCAGATCCCTAGCCCGTTGATGTCACAGCCCAATACATTGGCAGCTCAGCGACGCAAGGCCCGCCATTTCGGTCTGCAAGCTCTGTACCAATGGACGCTATCAGGAGCAGCGCTCGCCGACATTGAGGCAGAATTTCGTGTGGACAATGATTTCCGTCATACCGATGGCGATTACTTCACCGCGATACTGAAAGGTGTCACGTCGGATGTTGATGCGTTGGAGGCATTGTTTTCTCCGGCATTGGATCGATCTCTCGACGACCTCGATCCGATCGAGCGGAATTTGCTGCGACTGGGTGCTTTTGAGCTCAGGGATCGGATCGATGTGCCTTACAAAGTTGTCATCAACGAGGCCGTATCGCTGGCAAAAAAATTTGGTGCGACCGAGTCTCATCGCTACATCAATGGCGTGCTGGACAAGGTGGCGCGTGATATCAGGACGATTGAACTCGCAGCAGAGCAGTAATGGCGCTTGGTGAATTCGATCTGATTGAGCGATATTTTTCCCAGATCGGCGAATCACCGTCGGTGAGAATAGGTGTCGGTGACGATGCGGCAGTCCTCGAGCTGCCTGAAGGTCATGTGCACCTTATTTCTACTGACACGGCGGTGTCTGGGGTTCATTTTTTGCCTGACTCTCAGCCCGATGTCATCGCCTATCGGGCCATCATGGCGGCAGCTAGTGACTTAGCCGCTATGGGTGCCAAGCCTGAGGGCATGTTATTGGCCTTGACGCTGCCAGAGGCAAATGCCGATTGGTTGGCGTCCTTTGCTGACGGAATCCGGAGCGCATCAGAGTTGACGTTACTGCCGCTGATTGGCGGGGACACCACGCGCGGGCCACTAACCATTACCGTGACCGTGATGGGTTCCGCACCCATCGGTTGTTATTTGACGCGGAGTGGAGCAAGACCCGGCGATCGGTTGTGCGTCAGCGGAACGCTGGGGGATGCGGCGGCCGGCCTCGCAATTCTTGACCGGGCAGATACCGGTATCGCATCAGCACACGTTGCCTTTCTAAAGAGTCGGTTTAACCAACCGATGGCGCGACTGGCTCTGGGTCGAAAGTTGAACGGCGTAGCGACATCGGCAATCGATGTGTCAGATGGATTGTTGGTCGATGCGGGTCAGCTCGCGAGATCATCGGGTGTTGGCGTTATCATTGATCGAGAGGCCGTTCCGCTCTCTGTTGCGTTGCGAGCATACGCTGATCCCGCTCAAACGATGGAGTGGGCCTTGCGCGGGGGTGATGATTACGAATTACTCTTCACGCTTCCGGACCAAGCGGAGATGCCCGATGATTGCACTGAAATCGGTCGGGTGAGCTCCGGTGTTGGGGTGCGCTGCGACGGGGTGGAAAAATTGACTGGGTATGATCATTTTGAACGATGAGGTTGATGAGGCGCAGGGAAACCCGCGTATCCACAATTTTGCGACATTTGTTGCCAGTGGCGCGGGTTCGGGGTTGTCTCCATATGCCCCTGGCACCGCAGGCAGCGTTCTGGGAGCAGTGTGTCTCTGGCCGATGGGTTATCTCTCTTTGGAGACGCTCTGGCTGGTGTGGGTAATCGCTTGCTGGTTTGCGGTCTGGTCGGCAGATCGCGCTGGAGCGGATTGGCAGGTCGTTGATCACCCCGCCATTGTGATCGATGAGGTGGTTGGCCTATGGTTGGCCTATCTGATACCGGCCACCCTGCTGACTTTCGAGGTTGATGCGCTAACGCTGATTGTTGGTGCTCTGGTGCTGTTTCGGGTCTATGACATCGCGAAGCCCTGGCCTGTTAACTGGGCTGAGCGTCGTCTGCCCGGTGGAGTGGGAGTGGTGGCAGATGATTTGGTCGCCGGCGCTCTGGCGGGTTTTTGTCTTGTGATTGTTCTTATTGCCCAGATAACCCTTTGAGTGGGTCTATCTCGATTTAGTTTTCCCGGTGAACCATCTCTCTCGCGAGGTGCCGCAGGTCCTCTGCAGCTTCACCAAATACAGTCAACGCCTCCAGCGCCGCGCCCAGCAGCGCATCTGACTCAGCTCGCGCACCCTCCAACCCTAGGGTGCTGACATAGGTGGATTTTTCCGCACGCGCGTCTTTGCCCGCTGTCTTACCCAGAGCGGCGCTGTCGCCTGTGACATCTAACACATCATCCATCACTTGAAATGCGAGTCCGATTGCTTGGGCAAATTCGACTAAGTGTGATCTTTGCGAAGCAGACGCATCGCCACAAATGGCCCCAGTTTCTGCTGCTGCAGCAATGAGCGCACCGGTTTTAAGCTGGTGAATGTCTCTCAGGGAGGCCACATTCACCGCTTGATGCTCTGCAGCCAGATCCAGTGCCTGCCCACCCACCATGCCATTGAAGCCGACCGCGACGCTGAGTAGCCTCACGATTTCGAGCCGTTGCTCAGCACTGAGCGTTTCGATGTCGGTGACACGCTGAAAGGCGGCAGCTTGAAGTCCATCACCCGCCAGAATGGCAGTCGCCTCGTCGAACGCGCGATGCAAGGTGGGCTGTCCGCGGCGCAGGTCATCGTTGTCCATCGCGGGCAAATCGTCGTGCACCAGCGAGTAGGTGTGGAGCAGTTCAATCGCCTCGCCTACCGGCACTGCCGATGGCACGTGCTCGCCCGCAATCAGCTCTGCACAGGTCAGCGTGAGTCTGCTACGCAGCTGTTTGCCCGGTTGCTTTGCCAGATAAGTCAATGCGTCGGCGAGTCGTGGCTCGGAGCAAGTCAGCCAGTTAAACGGTTCCACCGGCAAGCTATTGCTCTTCGGAGAGGTCTTCCTCTTGCACCAATCCGTCCTGTGTGACTTGCACAATGCGTTGCTCCGCGTCCTCCAGTGTTTTCTGGATGGTGCTGCTTAGCTTGACGCCTTCCTCATAGAGTTTGAGGGCGGTTTCGAGTTCGATTTCTGGGTTTTCGAGTTGCTCTACCAACTCTCCCAGCTCAGTCATTTGCTGCGAAAGCGTTGGTGGGCTTGAGGGTTTGGAAGATTTGGTCACGTCGATAGCCTTCAGATTAGTGCGAAGTCACAGCGCTTGTTGGCTGTGATGTGGCAGCATACTTCCCGCAGCGGCGACAATGTCATCGGCGGTTAATCCAGCCAGCTGGCGACATTCTCCCTGCCCAGCGTGAGCAACAAACTCATCCGGAATGCCAATATGTCTGAGAGCGCAAACGACTCCTGAGTGGGCCAAAAATTCGGCCACCCCACTGCCAGCCCCACCGGCGACAGCATTTTCTTCAACCGTGACAAGACAGCTGTGATGTTCGATCAGCGAGAGAATCAGGGCCTCGTCCAGAGGCTTGACCCAGCGCATATCAACCACGGTCGCGTTGATTCTGTCACCCGCCAATATGGCCTGATCCAACAGAACACCAAAGTTGAGAATGGCAACTTCGGCGCCTTGGCGCACGATATTGCCTTTGCCGATCTCCAGGCTAGCCAGGCTTGTATCGAGCGTGATTCCCGTTCCTTCTCCTCGGGGATAACGGATGGCGGCGGGGCCCTCGTGCAGCCACCCGCTCTGTAGCATTTTGCGGCACTGGTCCTCATCGCTGGGAGCACCAATCACCATATTGGGGATGCATCGCAAGTAGGAGAGATCAAAGGTGCCATGATGGGTAGGGCCGTCTTGCCCGACGAGGCCCGCTCGATCAATCGCCAGCGTGACGTCCAGATTCTGCAACGCCACATCGTGGATCAGCTGATCGTAACCGCGTTGAAGAAAGGTAGAGTAGATGGCGAGCACGGGCTTAAGCCCATCGCACGCCATGCCTGCTGCCAGAGTGACCGAGTGTTGCTCTGCAATGGCAACATCGAAGAACCGGTCCGAATATTGTTCGGCGTAGGCCACCATGCCAGAGCCTTCACACATTGCTGGTGTAATACCCACGACTCTGTCATCTTGGGCTGCGAGGTCGCATAGCCACTGACCAAATACATCCTGATATTTTGGTGCTTTGGCTTTGGCGACAACCTTCGTCGTTTTTGCAGTTTTCGCGGGCTCAAGCTTGTTAATGGCATGGTAGCCAATCGGGTCGCGCTCTGCGGGCGCGAACCCTTTTCCCTTGATGGTACGGATGTGCAAGAACTGTGGCCCTTTTAGGTCAGCCATCACCTGCAGTGTGCTCACCAGTTGGGGAAGGTCATGCCCATCAAAGGGCCCAATGTAATGCCAGCCCAGCTCCTCAAACATGGTTCCGGGTGCGACCATGCCTTTCATGTGTTCCTCGGTCTTTTTGGCTAAGTCCCAAGCGCCTCGCACATGACCCAGAATTTTTTTGGAACCTTCTCGCAGTGCGGTGTAGGTTTTGCTCGCCCATATTTTGGCGAAGTACGTGGCAAGGCCACCCGTATTGTGGCCAATCGACATCTGGTTGTCGTTGAGGATGACCAGCATATTGGGTCGCTCATGGCCCGCATGCGCCAGCGCTTCAAAAGCCATGCCTCCTGTGATGGCGCCATCGCCAATAACGGCTACGACCTTCCGGTCGATGCCCTGCTTTTGTGCCGCCATCGCCATCCCCATTGCTGCGGAGATGCTGGTAGAGGAGTGGCCGACACCAAATGTATCGAAGGGACTCTCCGAGCGTTTCGGAAAGCCAGACAGTCCTCGAATTTGGCGCATCGTGCCCATTTCGCTGCGGCGCCCGGTGAGAATCTTGTGCGGATAGGTCTGGTGTCCCACGTCCCAGACAATGCGGTCATGGGGCGTACTGAATACGTGGTGCAATGCCACGGTCAGTTCAACGACTCCCAAGCCGGCGCCAAAGTGACCACCAGTTCCCGCCACCGAATAGAGGAGATCCTGACGAAGCTCTTCCGCCAGACGCACCAGTTCGTGATTGTCCATCTCGCCAAGCCTATCGAACTGGTGCACTACAGTGTCGAGAAGCGGTGTGTCGGGACGGATAGTGGGCAACTCTTCAATCATGCGGTCGATCATACCCCAACTGTTTGGATGCGCGATGGGTTTCATTAGGAGGGGTCAAACTGTTTTCTCAGCCGCTCCAAAGCTTTGCGTTCATGCTTGCCGGGTTTTTGCGTAGGTTTACGCATTGCTCCCGCCGCTTTTCTTGCTTCTGCAGCCCGCGCTCGGCGCATCACACTCTGCGGCGTCTCCTCGTAAAGTGTTTGTGCGATGGGTGCGCCCCGTCTTTGATCGGTCACTGCGGAGACAACAATTTCTTGCTCATCCCAGCCTTGACGAACGCGAAGGACATCGCCCGGCGCAACCTCCCGTGAGACTTTGACGCGCTGGCCGGCCATTTGCACCTTGCCGCCTTCGATAGCGGTTTTAGCCAACGAGCGCGTTTTGAAGAATCTCGCTGCCCAAAGCCATTTGTCTACGCGCACTTTGCCTGCCTTGTTCTCTGTATCAGTCAACGGTGGGCAGCCCTTGCATGATTTCTTCGAAGTGGTGGATTGAAGGATAGCGGGTAGACTTTCTTGGTGGCAGTGAAGAATCGGGTTGTCTTAGGGTAATGAGGTGTGAGATGCCGAAAGTGTTGGCAGAGTCCAATACGTGTTCAGCGTCATCTACAAACAAGGTGCGATTCGGATTAAAGGGGCGCTCAGCGCTAAGTTCCGTCCAAAATGCCTGCGTCTCTTTAGGTGCGCCGTAACTGTGAGAGCTCACCATCTTATCGAACCACTTCGCCAAAGGCAGTCTCGCTGCTTTGATCTCGAGGGTCACGGGATGCGCGTTGGTAATGAGCACTACATCTAGATGGCTGGCCTTAAGGCGGCTGAGAAATGTCTCTGCCTGGGGTCGCCATCGAATGCCATCAGTGTAATTGGCTTTGATAGAGGGGATGTCAAGCTTGAGTGTCTCCCCCCAGAAGTCCAGACAGTACCAATTCAATTTCCCTTGCTCGTTGGTAAAAATGGGTGCCAGATGTTGCTGACTGCTGGGTAAATCCAGCCCATTACGGTGACCCCATTGCTCGGGGATGACGGTGCCCCAGAAATGGTTGTCGAATGCCAGATCGAGCAGCGTCCCATCCATATCCAGCAAAACGGTATCCAATTGTGACCAGTCCACCTGCTCAACCTGCAGACTATTGGCAACGGTAAGTGCCATCGAGTGCTACCCTATAGAGATGAGTGAGGTCCACTATAGCGGCAACCCCGGTCTCGATGGGATGCTGCACAAGACAAATTTGAGTTTTGACAAGCTATTGAGCGCCCTTTTGTCATTGGCAGAGGATGCGTCTCGGTGCGTGCTCGATCTATACGCTAAGGCAGGAGAGGTAGCGGTTAGCCAAAAATCTGATTCGAGCCCGGTGACCGAAGCAGACCATGCTCTACATCGGCTGATTTGCCAGGCGCTGCAGCAGCTTACCCCTGCCATCCCCATCCTGTCAGAAGAGTCGACTTTGGAGCAATTGATCGGTCGGAGAGATTGGCCAGTATGCTGGATGATTGACCCGCTTGATGGGACCAGAGAGTTCATTGATGGCACGGGAGAATTCACTATCAATATCGCCCTAATAGTGGATTCGGAAGCGGTATTGGGTTTGATAGCGGCGCCAAACAGAGCGCACGTTGATGTGGGTGTTCCTTCTTGGGGGGCACGGCGATTTCCGCTGTCGGACCGAACCGATGGTGAGCCACTGCGGACCCGACCGCTGGATTGCAATGAAGCCCTGACCCTGTCGGCGAGTGTCCGCCATCGAGCTGAAAGGGTCCAAGTTATGATGAATCGGCTTTCGCCTCTTGCACAAGGCGCGCGCCGTCTTAACGCTGGAAGTGCCCTCAAGTTCTGCGATTTGTTGTCAGGCGATGCCGATGTATATCCCAGGACATCACCTTGTTATGAGTGGGATCTTGCCGCGGGTGATGCGCTGGTGCGAGCGGCCGGTGGCAGCGTGACGACACTGGAGGGGGAACCGATTCGATATAACCGATGGGACAGTTTGAAGGCACCTCAATTTGTGGCGGCTGCCGATCCGACCATCAACTATGTGGCACTACTGAGAGATCCAGACCTTTGAGTAATGAGTGTCGGTTTAGGTCCGTGATGTTCTCTTTCAATGTGAAATGGGCATGACGCTTGCCGGTATTGGTGCTCCGCAGCTAGATTTCGTCGCAGGAATGGGTTCAGGATAGAGCATGATAGATCGAGTTGGGCCAGATCACGCAGCGGCGAATGAGGATTTGTCTGCGGCGGAGCGCCTTGCGCTCCTGCAGGGCCAGCACCGGCTCCTGGATCAGAAAATAATCGACCTCCAGACCCGACCTTGGCAGAACCAGCTGCTAGTTCAACGCCTCAAAAAGGAAAAGCTCAGGTTGAAGGAGGCGATTGAGCGCCTCAAAGACGAGATCATCCCTGATCTAAATGCCTGATCAAGCCAGGGGCAAGCCGCCCTCAAGGTTTAGCAGTCGCTCTTTAATCCACAGTCCACCCGAGAAGCCTGTCAGCGATCGATCACTGCCGATCACGCGATGGCAGGGCACAATAATGGGTAGCGGATTTCGCCCAATAGCGCCCCCTACCGGTCTGGCAGAGCGAGGGCGGCCAATCGTCAATGCGATATCGCGGTAGCTCACGGTTTCCCCGTAGGGAATGAGCTTAAGCGCTTGCCATACCGCTTGCTGAAAGGGCGTTCCTTGCCAATCCAGCGGGACCGTGAATCGGGTCAATCCCTGCTGAAAGTAGGCTGCGAGTTCGCGTTTGGCGTGATCCAAAATCGGATTTGAATGGTGGCGAGTCGCTGCCTGTGCGCGTTCGGATGGGAAATGGATTGCGGTCAGGCCAACCTCGCTGGCGTCTAGTCTCAGTTCGCCCAGCGGCGTGCTCACCAACTCCGACGCGGCGGACATCAGGTTGGCTCCTCGCCGGCGTGGCTTTGGGTGGGCGCGAGGAGGAGCCCCATACACAGGATCAGCGTCAGGAGTTCCAGCCACAGACTGATTCTGAAAATACTATTTACTGCCAGTAGGTTGGGGAGCGTGCTCGCGCAGAGCAACGCAGTAAGAATGACGCTCAGTCGCTTTGTCCCCATCAAGCCCAAAGCCAGTAAAACGAAGATGACCCCTCGCCCCGCCTCGGCGAGGAGAGCCTCGGTGAGTGGTGCTTGCCACAGTTCGGCAATCAGTAAGACCCCTATGGACAAAGCCAGCAGCATCGCCAGTAGGCGCCCCTTTTCTCTGAGTAGTGGGGATCTGTTTAATGCGAGCATGTCCGCGAGGCTGCAATGACGGTGTGTTGCTATCATGACAGGCAGTGACCCGACTGAATAGGAATTGTGTGAGCCGCTAGATGCTCTTCGTGAATATGAAGGATCAGCCGCCGACAGGCGGATAGTGGCGAGCGTCTACCAACTTAGGCGCGCCTTATGGCGGGCAGACGTTTAAGATACGGCCCATGCAGACACTTCTTTTGGATTACGACCGCATTTTGGCAGGGCTGTCCGCGCCGGTGGCGCAGGTTATTGCGCTCTCGGTGTATGAAACCGTCGGATCGACCAATGATGTGGTGCGTGACCACGCAAATTCGGACGTGCTGGCGGGTGTGGTGGTGTTAGCAGAGGAGCAGACCCATGGTCGTGGCCGGCGCGGCAGGGCGTGGCACAGCCCAGCGGGTGGCAACCTTTATCTGTCGATGGGATGGGAATTTGATCTGGCTTTAGAGCGCTTATCGGGTCTCAGTTTGGCCGTTGGCGCTATGCTTGCTGAAGCCTTTGCCAGGGAGTTCAACATTGACCTGCAGCTTAAATGGCCCAACGACTTTTATTACGATGGCCGGAAGCTCGGCGGGATTCTGGTCGAGATTCTACCCGAGCGACACGGACGGCAAAGACTGGTTTTGGGTATCGGTTTGAACGTGGCGATGCCCTCATCAGAACCGCCACCGATCGATCGGCCATGGACCGATATGACCACAGTGATCGGCGCACCCATAGACCGCAATGAACTTGCTGCAGTGATCATTAATAATGTGACGCGGGGATTTATGGAGTTTGAAACGCGGGGATTGCCGCACTGGCTTGAGCGTTGGCGATCACGCGATTTCCTTCTCGGCAGATCCGTTACGGTAAATAATCCCTCGCCATTAACCGGTACCGCCGCGGGTGTGAACGAGGAGGGTGCGCTTTTGATAGAAGCCCCCGCTGGGCAATGCGCCGTGGCCGGAGGAGAGGTGAGCGTGCTGGCGTTTGGAGAGCTATCTTGAAGGACGCCTCAAGATGGCTTTTGCTCGATGTGGGTAATAGCGCGGTTAAGTGGCGCCTGGCTGCTCCGACTCAGTTATCAAGCCAAGGCGGCAGAGCCGAGAATCTTGAGATGCTCCGGTCAATGCTCGATGGTCTCGATTGGCAGCATGTGGCGATTGCCAGTGTGGCAGGTGATCAATTGGATGCTGACTTGGCCGAGATAGTGACAGAGGGAAAGCCTGTCAAAGTGCGATACGCCACCTCAGAGTCCGAATTACTCGGATTACGCAATGGCTATCAAACACCCCAAACACTGGGTGTAGATCGTTGGCTGGCGATGCTGGCGGGATGGCATCACCTCGGGGGCCCCCTATGCATCATTGATGCGGGCACTGCGATCACGCTGGACCTCATTGCGGCTGATGGCACGCATGAGGGTGGCTTTATTTTGCCCGGTGCCGAATTGATGCATCGCTCGTTGGGTGTCGGCACCGGCAAGATTCGTGTGGATCGGCTGACTGCTCCCGCGGTGCTTCCGGGCCGAGACACCGCAGCGTGCGTGAATGCAGGAGTCTGGCTGGCGATAACGGGATTGCTGGAGGCTTCCTTGGCAGCTAACCCCGCGCATCGGGTTGTGGTAACCGGAGGAGGCGCAGCCGATTTGCTGACATTGAAGCCAAAGATCGAACATCAACCTGATCTCGTAGCGGAGGGATTAAGGCTGTGGTTGGCGCTGCAGCTTGACGATCGGCCCTCCTGAGTGGATCATGCGCCCCCGCCGGCTGGTATAACGCGTTGAGTCGGCGCTTCACGCATGGCTGGCGTAGCTCAGTAGGTAGAGCAGCTGATTTGTAATCAGCCGGTCGGGGGTTCGATTCCTCTCGCCAGCTCCAATTTCCGTTATTGCTCACCTGATTGATCGCCGCGTGTCTTAAGTTGTTCCCCTGGTTCTAAAATGGCCCGCCGGAAGCGCAGAATTCCCTCTATGAGCCTGTTGACACCGCGGGCCGAGATCTAGAGAATGTGCGCCCTTCCGGAGGGGTTCCCGAGTGGCCAAAGGGATCAGACTGTAAATCTGACGCGCGAGCTTCGGTGGTTCGAATCCACCCCCCTCCACCAAGGATTAAGTCGGCGGGGGGCTTAGAGTACCCGGCGGACGGTGTGGGTCCCGAGGTGGGGAGTAGTGTGACCGCGGGTATAGTTCAATGGTAGAACCTCAGCCTTCCAAGCTGATGATGCGGGTTCGATCCCCGCTACCCGCTCCAAACAGGGCAGCAGTTTTGCTCATATAGCTCAGTCGGTAGAGCACTTCCTTGGTAAGGAAGAG
>JADHNP010000054.1 GCA_016779445.1 Luminiphilus sp.
CTCGGTGTCACCGAGCACTCGCAGGGTTCAACCATGGTCATGGCCATGGCTAATCTCGCCATGGCGACCGGCAACATCGGGCGTGTGGGCGTGGGCGTCAATCCACTTCGTGGCCAGAACAATGTACAAGGCGCCTGCGATATGGGCTCTTTCCCTCATGAGTTTGTGGGCTATCGCCATGTCTCTGACGACACGGTCCGTGAGCAGTTCTCTGCGATTTGGGGCGTGGGCTTGCGGGACGACCCGGGTATGCGCATTCCCAACATGCTCGACTCGGCGTTATCGGGATCGTTCCGGGGTATCTATATTCAGGGTGAGGATATCGCCCAGTCAGACCCCAGCACTCAGCACGTAGCCGATGCGTTGACCGCGATGGACTGCGTGATCGTGCAGGATCTCTTTCTGAACGAAACCGCTAAATTTGCCCACGTATTCTTGCCGGGCACCTCGTTTCTGGAGAAAGACGGAACCTTCACCAATGCGGAGCGACGCATTAACCGAGTGCGCCCGGTGATGACCTCGCGCACCGGACGCTCTGAGTGGGAGGCGACCTGCGCCCTGAGTGAGGCCATGGGCTACCCCATGCCCTACGAGAGTGCCGCCGAAATTATGGATGAGATTGCGGAGTTGACCCCCACCTTTGCTGGCGTGTCGTTTGATCTGCTCGACCGCCTCGGGAGTGTGCAATGGCCCTGTAATGACCAGGCGCCGACCGGTACGCCCATCATGCATAAGGACCGGTTCGTGCGCGGTGAGGGACAGTTTATCACCACACCCTATGTGCCGACCGATGAGCGTTCCACGCGCAAGTTCCCGCTGTTGCTGACCACGGGGCGGATTCTCAGCCAGTACAACGTAGGGGCACAAACCCGCCGTACCGAAAACGTGGTGTGGCATGCCGAGGATGTGCTCGACATTCATGAGGCCGATGCCGAGGCGCGCGGCCTCAAGGACGGCGACTGGGTAGAGATTGCCAGCCGAGCAGGGCAGACTCGTATGCGAGCGCGAATCAGCGATGACATTCCAGCGGGCGTCGTTTATACGACCTTCCACCACCCGATAAGCGGCACCAATGTGATTACGACGGATAACTCGGACTGGGCGACCAATTGCCCTGAGTACAAGGTCACCGCGGTGGAGATTCGCCCGTCGTCGGGTCAGGTTGCATGAGTACCGCGATGGATTACCAGCAGCGCCATCTTGTCAAGATGGCCAATCAGATCGCGGGTAGCATTCCGGTACGCGACGATGTGCCCGCACAGATTTGCCATCATATGCGCCAGTTCTGGACACCCGTGATGCATAAATCACTGCGGCAAATTGCCACCGAGACACCGGATAGCCTCTGCTTGGATGTGCACGCAGCGCTGGAAAATCTCTAGAGATACCGACGATACCGGGGTGACGCTTTTGGTCAATCTGGTGTCGGATTTGAAACAGCGCTTTTGACGCAGAAGGCGCCAAATGCGGACCAGAAAACCGACCGTTTCGGGTGAGCCCGAACGGTGAAATAAGACAAAAAATGACGACCCATAGCACCTTGCAGGTGCCAGCAGGGAAGGCATCACGAGTACGGAGTGTAGGAGAGTCGTATGGCAGCGTTACCCGAAAAAGCGCGTGTGGTGATTATTGGACAGGGCGGCATTGTGGGCGCATCCGTCGCACACCATCTGGTGGAAGCCGGTTGGGATGACATCGTTGGCTTGGAAAAGTCGGCTATTCCTACTGATATCGGATCGACCTCCCACGCTTCCGATTTTTGCTATATGACCAGCCACGACAAGCTGAATGTCTTCACCAGTACATACAGCCGGGAGTTCTATCGTTCACGGGGCAATTTTATCGAGATCGGTGGCATGGAAGTCGCCCGCAAAGGCGACGACGCTCAGGTTCAGGAGCTGCTGCGCAAAGTCGGCTCAGGTAAGGCCTTCGGAACCAATGCCCGCATGATCACTGCGGCCGAGGCAAAAGAGCGGTTTCCGCTGCTCGAAGAAGACAGCATTGAATGCGCTATGTGGGACCCGGATGCAGGTCTCGTGACGCCGCGCTCGCAAAAAGTGGCTGGCGATCTGGTGGATGAGGCCGTTGCGGCGGGCAAGCTGCAGGTTTTTCCCTATACGGCTGCGGATGAAATTATTGTTGAAGACGGGCGCGCGGTGGGTGTGAGGACGGCCAAGGGCACCGTAATGGCAGATTACGTCGTGCTGTGCGCTGGTATTTGGGGCTCTCTGGTCTCCGAGACCGCCGACGTGAAATTGCCGTTGATGCCCGTTGAGCATCCATTGTTGTTTTTTGGCCCCTGGGATGCGCTTGAGGGTACTGGCAAAGACATTGTTTACCCCTTGTTCCGAGATCAGGGTAACTCAGCCTACGTCCGCGACACGGGCGACCCGACAACACCTGAAGGCGGCCTGTTGGAGTGGGGTTATTACGAGCCCTTTGAGCCGCGCATGGTCGAGGCGACGGCGATCTCCGAGCCTGAAGACGCGCGCATGTCGCCTTCTATGAATGATCTCACGCTTGATCAGGTCCTCGAAGCCTATGAGCGCTCGGTAGAATTGACGCCCATACTGGCAGAGCTCCCTTGGGAGGAGCGACGTTCCTTCAATGGCCTGTTGTCGGTCACTACCGACGGCGGCTCGGTGATTGGTGAGTCGCCACAGGTAAAAGGGCTCTGGCTCTGCGAGGCGGTTTGGGTAAAAGACGGCCCCGGTGCGGGCAAATTGCTGGCCGACTGGATGACCAACGGACGGACTGATATGGATCCGCATGGTATTGATCCTGCGCGGCACTATCCGATCCAACTTACCGATGAGTTTATCCGTAACCGCACCTATGAGATCGCGCAAAAGATCTACACTCCCGCAGTGCATCCGCGTGAGCCTTACGCGACATCGCGTCAGCTTCGCACCAGTCCGTTTTACGAGCGAGAAGTGGCGCTCGGTGGCCACTTTATGGAAGTAGCCGGATGGGAACGTGCGTACGGCTATGCTGCCAATGAAGCCACGCTGTTGGCCAAATATCGCGATCAGGTGCCAAGCCGCGAAGCAGAGTGGGATAACCGCCATTTCTGGGAGGTCTCCAACGCGGAGCATCTGGCTTTGAGTGACGGGGTAGGCATGATTAACCTGTCGCACTTTGCGATCTTTGACGTGGTGGGTGGCGAGGCGGAGGCCCTTCTCGAGTTTTGTTCGGTGGCAAAGGTGGGTACCGATACGCCGGTGGGCAAGGGCGTGTATACACACTTTCTCGACCACACAGGCGGTATTCACTCGGATCTCACTATTGTGCGCCTAGCCGAGGACAGCTTCCGCGTGATCTGCGGCGGTGATACAGGTCATCGCGATTATGTATGGATGCGACGGATGGCTGACAAGATGGGCCTGACGAAAGTCGAGTTCATCGACCAGACCGAGCAGATCGCCACGCTGGGCCTCTGGGGTCCCGAGGCTCGCACCACCTTGCAAAAATTGATGGATGATCCGGATAGCGTTTCACACGAGGCCTTTCCCTATGCGAACGCAAGGGAAATCACTGTGCTGGGTATGACCATCTGGGCGTTCCGTATTTCCTATGTGGGAGAGCAGGGCTGGGAGCTGTACTTCCCGTTTGCCGACGGCCTCAAGCTGTGGGACGCACTGTTTGAGCTCGGTGTGACCCCGGTGGGGATAGAGACCTATGCCAACAGCCGCCGTCTCGAAAAAAGTCTGCGTCTGCAAAATGACGACCTTGAGACAGACTACAACCTCTATGAGGCGGGTCTGTCGCGACCCAAGGTCAAAGCAGCAGACTTCCACGGTAAAGCGGCCTACGTTGCCCAGCGGGAGTTGCCCGAGCAGGCGGCTTACCTGTGCACTTTTGTGCTTGAGAACACGACCGATGGCAGCGGCATCGAACGTTACCCTGTGGGCCATTGGCCGCTACTCGACCCAAATAGCAAAGAGGTCATTATCGACTCCCATGGGCGGCGTTCCTACACTACCAGTGTCGCCTATGGTCCTTCACTCGGGCAGAATATCGCCATGGGGTATCTGCCGTCGGATCGTGCCAAAGAGGGTGATTCGGTGTTGATGGAGTACTTTGGCTGTTTCTTTACCGCTAAAATAGTCTCGGTAGGCTACCGCGCGTTACTAGACCCCGATAACGAGCGAGTCAAAAGCTGAATGACGGGGGCATCGGCCCCCAATTTCTTTCCGCACACCGAACGAGCTGTGTGCAAAAAGTGTCGCATTTGTATCCTTAATGTCGCTTTAGGCCTTATATTCCGTCAAAATGGCGCAATGCGGTGCCCGTGATGATGTCGGGCGGGTGTCGGGTGTTGAGTTCAGCAGAGGTGCTCTTCATGCAAAGTGGAGCCGGTGGTACAGGGAGGCGCGCGCAGCGCGTGGGGTTTTTGCTGATGGATCAGTTCACACTGGTCTCACTCGCAAGTGCCATCGATCCGTTGCGCGTAGCGAATCTACTATCGGACCGGGAGTTGTACCAATGGTGCTTGATCGGTTCATGTGAAGCGGAGCAGGTGAGCAGTGACGGCGTTCGAGTGACGCTTGATCACATTCTCAGTGAGGACGTCGAACTGGATCTGGTGATTGTGGTGGGCGGTATCGATATCGAGCGCACCGTGCAAAAAACTGATTTAGCGTGGCTGCGAAAGCAATCTCAACGAGGGGTCCAGATAGGGGCGCTATGCACTGGCTCATACGCGCTGGCGAGTGCTGGACTGCTCAATGGCTATGAATGCAGTGCGCACTGGGATTGCCTCACGCTGCTGACAGAGCAGTTCCCGGGAATTGATTTTAATTCTCACCTCTACACCATTGATCGTGATCGCATGACCTGTACCGGAGGAACGGTGCCTCTCCACATGATGCTGGCCCTGATGAGTAAACGGCATCCGCAATCACTGGTTGATGGTGTTGCGGACATGTTGGTGTGTGAACGGCATCGCACGGATGCCGAAATGCAGGTCATACCCATGTGGTCGCGCAAAGTCGAGGTGCAGCCCAAACTCAAGGAAGTCTTGCAGCTGATGGAGGCTAATCTCGAGGAGCCACTGTCTCTGCAGGAACTGTCGGATTACGTGCATCTCTCTCGTCGGCAGCTGGAACGACTATTCCTCAAGCACCTGCACAGCACACCTTCACGTTATTACCTCAAGTTGCGACTGGACCGCGCGCGCCGCTTGCTCAAGCAGACCTCGCGCTCGATCGTCGAGATCACGTCCATGTGCGGTTTTGTCTCAACGACCCACTTCAGTCGTTGTTATCGCAAGTACATGGGGCTCTCCCCCAGAAGCGATCGAGGCCAGGGTGTCCCCAGCGCTTATCAATTATTTGAGTCCGAGCTGCCGCCAGAAAGGGCAGAGCTGTTTACTTGATGATGCGGTTTTTTCGGTCAAACAATGCGGCGCCGACAAGTTACCCACTAATCTGATCAAGGCAGGGATTGCCAGTGGCACCACTCACTGCGGCAAAAATCAGACTGCCCGCGTCCGGGCTTAAAGCCTGCCACTTTTCGAGCGCTCGTGGTACAAGGCGATCTGTCTAACTGATTGCGAAAGCTTGCCAGGCACGCCATGACATCAAACTATTCTGCCAGCTTGCTCGACATGGTCGAGTATCTGAAACAACCTTTTGGTCAATTAGCGTGGCTGATTAACGCCCACGCCGCGGGTCAGCCGGATCGTATTGCCCTGGATGATGGCGAAGAAAAACTCACTTGGGCAGAGACCGCCGCACTGGTCAATCAGATCGCGACCCAGCTGCAAAATCAGGGGCTGGAGAAGGGACAGGCCGTATCTATTTTGGGCACCACTACGGTTCGCTATGCGCTCGTGTATCTCGCCGCAATCGTAGCAGGGGGATGCGCCGCGCCATTGACGACTTCGGCCACGCCGCAACAACTCGCCGCCATGATGGCGGATAGCGGCGCAGGCCACCTGTTTATTGATCACATCAAGCGGGCCGAGCTACTGGACAGTGGCGTCATATTGCCACCTCTTTATCATGTGATGATGGACTCGGTGGACGATTGCAGCAGCCCCCCGTCTCTATTTGAGTGGATGGCCGACGAGGGCGCCATGCCTGTCGAGTTCGATACTGGTCCCGATGACCCGTACAACATTATTTACTCGAGTGGCACTACTGGCACACCCAAGGGGATCGTGCACAGCCGTCAGATGCGCTGGTATCAAATGGCCGTGGGTGAGGAGAGTGGGCTGGGACTGCCCGGGCAGGCCACGTTGCTTTCAACGCCGATGTATTCCAACACCACATTGGGCATTTTTGTGGCCACTATGGCTTACGGAGGGACCGCGATCCTGATGCGTAAGTTCGACTGTGCGCGCTGGCTAGAACTGGCGCAGGCGCATCGGGCAACTCATACGATCCTGGTGCCGGTGCAGTACCAGAGGCTCATGGATTTCGCACAGTTTGATGAGTATGACCTGTCGAGCCTCGCACTCAAATATTGCACCAGCGCGCCGTTTTCTGCGGAGCTGAAAGCCGAGGTGGTCAGGCGAATGCCGGGCGCACTCATCGAGATTTATTCCATGACTGAGGGCGGTGTGGTGTGCTTACTCCGCGCCGACACCCATCCCGACAAGCTCCACACGGTGGGGATCCCCTGGAGGGGCAGTGAGGTGGTCACCATCGACGAGAAATTGAATCGGCTCCCCACGGGGGAGATCGGGGAGCTGGTAGGGCGCTCCACCACCATGATGTCGGGGTATCAGAACCAGCCCGAGAAAACCGCGGAAGCCAGCTGGTACGACGAAATGGGTGGGCGTTGGCAACGTATGGGCGATATCGGCCGCGTTGACGATGAGGGCTTCGTGACCTTGCTCGGTCGTTCCAAGGACATGATTATTTCTGGGGGTTTCAATATTTATCCACGCGACCTAGAAGATGTTTTGCTCAAACAACCCGAGGTGGTGGATGCAGCTGTGATTGGCGTGCCCTCAAAGGAGTGGGGCGAGACGCCACTGGGCTTTGTGGTGGCGGCTGAGGGGAAAGAGCTGGATCTGCTGGCAGTGTGCGCACGCGCCAATGCCGAGCTGGGTAAGACCCAGCGGATCTCGGCGCTAAAGCAACTCGATGAGTTACCGCGGAGTCATATCGGCAAGATTCTGAAAACCGAACTGCGTGAGATGGTGTCGGCCACTTGACCCGAGATGTCGTGACACGTAGCGTGCGAGCCTCTTTGGCTGCTCCGCAGTCATCAATAGCAATAACAGGCGCTGACTTGCGCTGCAGCTAAATTTTGGGAGAAAGTCCAATGGGCAATGCCTATATCGTTGATGCCTGTCGCACCCCCAGGGGGATTGGGAAAGTGGGTAAAGGCGCGCTCGCGCACCTGCATCCGTCTTATTTGGGATCAACCGTTCTCGCAGCCATGGCACAGCGGAACGATCTCAATACGGCAGAGGTTGACGACATTATCTGGGGTACGTCTTCACAAACCGGCAAGCAGGGCGGCGATCTGGGCCGGATGGCGGCACTGAATGCGGGTTACGATGTGCGCTCCTCTGGCGTAACCTTGGACCGCTTCTGTGGCTCGGGTATTACCACGGTAAACCTCGCCGCGGCGCAGATCATGTCGGGCATGGAAGACCTCGTAATCGCAGGTGGTACCGAGATGATGAGCTATCACGGCCAGATTGCGGATCCAACCAAGCCTCCCATGATCGACTCGGGCAATTTAGAACTGCGCGCCATGCACCCCCAGTCGCAGCAGGGTGTGTGTGCCGATGCCATTGCCACGCTTGAAGGTATTGATCGCGATGCGGTTGATAATTTGGCGTTGGTGAGTCAGGCGCGCGCGGCGCGGGCGATTGCCGAGGGCCGTTTCGACAAGTCTCTGGTCACGGTAGCAAATCCCGACGGTACAGTGGCCCTCGATCACGAGGAATTCCCTCGCCCCGAGACCACCAAAGAGGGTTTGTCAGAGCTGAAAACCGTCTTTAGCGTGGTGCGGGACGTGCCCGTTGACGATGCGGGCACCACTTACGGTGCTCTGATCCAGCAGAAATATCCCGAGATCGCTGAATTTAATCACATTCATCATGCGGGCAATTCTTCTGGCGTGGTCGACGGCGCGGCGGCGTTGTTGCTGGCCTCAGAGGCTTACATGGAAAAAAATGGCATGACCCCTCGGGCACGGATAGTGGCTACAGCCAACATGGGCGACTGTCCTACGCTGATGTTGAATGCGCCAGTGCCGGCGGCAGAGAAGGTGTTGATGAAAGCCGGACTCACCAAAGATGATATCGATGTGTGGGAAATCAATGAGGCCTTCTCAGTGGTGGCTGAGCGCTTCATTCGCAAGCTCGATTTAGACCGCGAGAAGGTCAACATCAATGGTGGTGCGATGGCACTGGGCCACCCCATCGGCGCCACTGGCTCAATATTAGTGGGCACGGCACTCGATGAGCTTGAGCGTCAGGGCGGACGCTACGCACTGATTACCATGTGCGCTGCGGGCGGCATGGCGCCGGCGATTATTATCGAACGCATTTAAAGGACACTGCTAGCGTCGGATGATGAGAGGTGCGCCCGACTGTCTCTTCGGCGTTTTTGCTCACTGATTAACGCTCATTGTGATTTTAGCTGTGCAAAGCGGCAGAAAAAGCGCCGCTGACGTATCGGTGACGTAGAGATGTCAGCGGGTTGGCGTAGGCGCAATCATCAATTTGATCCAATCTTAGTCCGACAGCGGCAGAGGCCATTCAAAGTGATCAAGAAATTGCGTAAACAAAACCATTATTCGCAAGAGCAGTTGGCGATTCTTGCGGGTGTGAGTCTTAGAACCATTCAGAGAATTGAATCGGGACATAGCGCGAGTCTTGAAACTCTAAAATCTCTCGCTGCTGTTTTTGAGGTCGAAATTGAGCTTCTGACAGGAGAGATTATTGTGATCGATAAAAATACTGAGGAATGGGCAAGCGCACCGTTGTGGGTGCGACTGGGTTTTTGGGGCATTCGTGACAGAAAAGTGGCTTTTCGCTTTGAAATATTAAGCCTCGCTTTGGGCGTAGCGGGCGGTTTTGCCGGTTTTATGCTGAGTACTGAATATTTCCTTGCGGGGGCTGGCGGTTTTGCTGCCGCCTACTGCTACGCGGTGCAAATCCGTTGGGTGGATAACAAAGCCATTTGGAAGTAAGAAGCAGCTAAGGAGACGTAACGAATATGCTTTCGCTAAACGGAGTAACGCACGTTTATCCCAATGGGACACGTGCGCTAAATGATATCAATCTTGAAATTCCTAAGGGGATGTTTGGGCTACTTGGCCCCAACGGAGCCGGTAAATCCACGCTGATGCGCTCGATTGCAACGCTGCAAACGCCCACTAGTGGCTCCATGACTTTTGATGGCATTGATATTGAATCTGAACCCGAAAAAATCCGTGCGCGGTTGGGCTATCTCCCTCAGGACTTTGGCGTTTATCCAAGGGTCACGGCTTACGATTTACTGGATCATATGGCCGTGCTGAAGGGGATCGCGACGAAGGCGGAACGCAAAGACACGGTAGAAACGCTGTTGGCCCAAGTGAACCTGTGGGATGCACGAAAAAAAGCGATCGCCGGATTCTCGGGTGGCATGCGACAACGCTTCGGTATTGCACAGGCCTTGATCGGCAATCCTGATCTCATTATTACTGATGAGCCTACTGCGGGCCTTGACCCCGAAGAGCGCAATCGGTTTCTAAATTTGCTGGCCGAGATCGGCGAGAGTGTCGTGGTGATCCTCTCTACGCATATCGTAGAGGATGTTGCCGATTTGTGTCCGCGCATGGCGGTGATTGTCTCAGGCCAAGTTCAGCTTGAGGGTTCTCCCGGCGACCTGATATCTGATACCCACGGTAGCATTTGGGAGAAAACCATTGCGCGCGCAGAAATGCCTGTCTACGCGGAGCGTTTCCATATTATTTCGAGCCGACTTCAGGCGGGGCGCAGTGTCATTCACGTATTATCAGACGCAGATCCTGGGGAAGAGTTTGAGAGCGTCGACGGCGGGTTAGAAGACGTTTACTTCACCACGTTGGCGAGATCCAGGGCAGAGTCAGATCGGCCGGTTGTCGCGGGGTAGGGGAGCACTGATGTTCGGATCTATATTTCGTTTTGAGCTCGGCTACCAGCTCCGCAATCCCGTTTTCATCGTTACGGCACTGATTTTTTTCCTGCTGACTTTCGGCGCGGTCACGCTGGAAGATATCCAGATTGGGTCTGGAGGCAATATTCATGTGAACAGTCCTTATGCGATTGCGCAGACGGTTCTTATCATGTCGCTCTTTTATATGTTTGCGACCACTGCCTTTGTTGCCAACGTAGTGGTGCGTGATGACGAGAGTGGGTTTGGGCCAATGGTGCGCTCAACCCAGGTGAGCAAATTTAATTACCTGCTCGGTCGTTTCTCCGGTGCATTTTTTGCGGCTCTCATGGGGTTCGCCGCGATACCGCTGGCTATGCTGATCGGTTCTTTCATGCCGTGGCTGGATCAGGAGACCCTTGGCACGACGATGTTGGCCCACTATCTGCACGCGTTTTTGGTGTTTGCTGTGCCCAATGTGTTGATCACTTCAGCGATATTTTTTGCGGTTGCCTGCGTAGCCCGCTCTATGATGTTGAGCTACGTGGGTGTCGTGGTGTTTCTCGTGCTTTACTTTTTGCTCACGGGCCTAGCGGGTAGCCAACCAGAATACCGAGACACAATAGCGCTTTTTGAACCATTTGGTCTGGGTGCCTTCGCCGAAACCACTCGCTACTGGAGCGCGGAGGAAAGCAACAATCTGGTTACCAGCGTTACAGGCGCACTGCTCTACAACCGGTTGCTGGTCATTGGACTGTCTCTGGTGGCGTTGCTGGTTGCTTTTTGGCGCTACTCCTTTTCAGAAAAAGGGTTGTCTCCGCGCCAATTACGACAGGAATCCGCCAAGAAGCAACGAGAGGTGAGTGTCGTCCCTCGTGTGGTCGCCGCATTGCCGGCGCCGTCGCAAGCGGCTGCCGCCTGGCCTCGCCTGATTGCGCGCACTCGACTGGAGACCGGGTTGATTTTTAGAAGCCCAGCATTCTTTGTTTTGATTCTCTTGGGGCTGACCAATTCCGGCGGCGCACTCTGGTTTGCCAACGAGTTGTATGGAACCCCTTCGGTACCGATGACATTTGCACTGGTCTTGCCCCTCTTGGGGTCCTTTGGAATCATCCCCATCATTATCGCTATCTACTTTGCGGGCGAGTTGGTGTGGCGCGATCGCGAGCGAGGGATGAACGAGATAATTGATTCAACAGCGCTACCCAACTGGGCTTACTTCATACCAAAAGTCGTCGCAGTTAGCCTGGTATTGATCGCTACCCTATGCATTGCGGTTTTAGCGGCTATGCTGGTTCAAATGGCCCGGGGTTACTTTACGCTGGAGCTAGGTAAGTATTTTTTCTGGTTCGTACTGCCGTTCTCTATCGACATGTTGATGATGGCTATTCTTGCGGTTTTCCTTCAGTCGCTCAGCCCCAGCAAGTACGTGGGATGGGGGCTAATGGCTATTTACCTCGTCGCCTCCATCACACTGGTGTCTATTGGATTTGAACATCCGCTCTACAACTTCGGCGAGACTGGCTTCGTTCGCGTTTCCGATATGAATGGAGCGGAGCTTGGAGGAAGCAAATCATGGTGGTTACGTCTTTATTGGACGGGTGTTTGCTTGATTATCTCTGTTTTGTCGTACCTATTTTGGCGACGGGGTGTTGGCATATCAATTTCGTCGCAGATGCGTCGTGTTCCTGCTCGCTTTAAAGGCAAGCCGGCGTTGGTGGCACTGCTTGGACTCATGATATCGGCGGTGTCGGGCGCTTGGCTGTTTCATCAGATGAACGTCATCAATGAATACGTGACGAGCGACGAGTTGGAGGAAAAACTCGCCGACTATGAAAAAGCATTCCTTCAGTACGAGGGTATCAAACAGCCGTCCGTTGTGGATGTCGATCTGAAAGTGGATCTCTATCCGGAGGTGGGTAAGGCTTTCTTTGAGGGTGTTTACCGCCTGACCAATGATACAGGGGAACCCATTAGCGAACTCCACGTCGTGTTTCAGGATGCCTACAGTGACTTGCTCAATATGGATATTCCGGGTAGCACACTCAGTCTGGATGAGTCGGAGGACTACGGCTATCAAATCTTCACACTTGATCAGCCGATGCTTCCGGAAGCAGAAATGACAGTGAGCTTTCGATCAGAAAGGGTTCATAAGGCGCTCACGACAAGCGGCGCTGATTCGAGGTTAGTCAGCAATGGCACATTTCTCAATAATTCTGAATTTGCCCCTCAGTTTGGTTTCGACCGCTCCGTGTTATTGAAGGACCGCACGACCCGTCGCAAGTACGACCTGCCTGCCGAGCTGCGAATGCCAAAGCTGGAGGACGAAGCTGCGCGTGACCGAAACTATGTGGGCAACGTCGACTGGGTGATGTCAGATATTACGGTGACCACTAGCGGTGGTCAGGTGCCGATTGCTCCCGGTCGTATAACGGCTGATCGCATGGAAGAGGGCCGACGCGTGGTGAGGTTTGAATCCAGCAATCCGATATTGGGATTTTTCTCTATACAGTCGGCTGATTACGCGATAACAGCGCGACAGCACGATGGCATTTCCCTTGAGATTTATCATCACCCGGAGCACGGATTTAACGCTGAGCGAATGCTGGATGCTATGGCGATATCGCTTGATTATTATCAGGCAAACTTTGGTCCCTACCAGTTTGATTACGCGCGGATCATCGAATTTCCCGGGTATGCCAGTTTTGCTCAGGCTTTTGCCGGTACCGTGCCCTATTCTGAACGTATTGGCTTTATCGCTAATGCCGCCGACGACAACGACATCGACTATGTGACCTACGTAACGGCCCATGAGTACGGTCATCAGTATTGGGCTCACCAATTGATCAGTGCCTATATGCAGGGTGGCACGGTATTGGTCGAGACGATGGCGCAGTACTCGGCTCTGATGGTCATGAAGCAGATGTATGGCGAAGAGCAGATACGTCGGTTCCTGAAGTACGAGTTGGACGCCTATTTGTCCGCTCGTGGAGGGGAAGTGATCGAAGAACTGCCCCTGAATCGCGTCGAGAATCAGGGCTACATTCACTATCGAAAGGGTGCGGTAGTCATGTATCTGCTTCAGGACCGCTTGGGTGAAGAGCGGGTCAACCTGATGCTTGCTGAGCTGTTGGCTCGATATCGTTTCAAGAGCCAACCTTTTGCCACGTCGACAGATCTGGTGAATGGTTTCAAGCAATTGGCGCGCGATGATGCTGAGCGTAGATTGGTCTCAGATTTACTGGAGGAGATCACGCTCTACGACTTCAGTGCATCTGATGCCACGGCGCGGGCGCTGCCTGATGGCGGCTTCGAGACAACGTTTACCGTCGCGGTCAACAAACATTATGCCGATGGTAAGGGTGTGGAGCGAGACGCCGAATTCGATAACTGGGTGGATGTCGGAGCCTTTACCAAGCGACCGGACTATGACGTATTGGAACCGGAAAACGTGCTCTCGATGACGCTGAAATCAATGAAATCAGGACGGCAAACGGTATCGATCGTGACAGACGAGCGCCCCATGTATGTAGGAGTCGACCCTTACAGTAAATTTGTTGATCGTAAGGGCGATGACAACATTATCGAAGTCGCCGAAAATTAATCTTGTGGCAGTAGAGATAATTCGAGCCCTAGCCTCGGGCCAGTTTCTATTGGGATAGGGGGTCTGTTAAGTTGGCCGTGAGTGAGACGGAGAAATTGATAATGAAAAAATTATGGCTAGTCATTGCGGCGTCGCTCCTTTTGGTCTCTGCCTGTGGTCAAAAGGCACCGCTTACTAATGTTGCGGATATCGCCACCTACCCAGCGGCGACTTTTTTTCAAACGACCCGTTTTATTTCTGCACGCGACTCGCGCACTGCTTTTTCGGCGCAATCCGGCGACTTGCTGATCAGCAGCGATGAAACCGGTATTTTTAATGTTTACCGGTTGGATACAGAAAGTGGCGCTCGAGAACCGCTGACCTTCTCCACTGACTCGGGCATGTACGCGGTGGGCTGGTTTCCAGACGACGACCGATTTTTGTATACCCAGGATGGTAACGGCGATGAGCTCACGCACGTTTATGTCCAAACCTCGACGGGAGAGGCGATTGATCTGACGCCCGGAGAGAAGCTCAAGGCTGGCTTTATGGGCTGGTCGGCGGATAGCAGTGCTTTTTTCGCGTTTACGAATGAACGAGACAGCGCGGCTTTTGACGTCTATCGGTATAGCGCTGATGACTACCAAAGACAGCTGCTTTATACCAACGACGAGGGACTTGAACTTAACGATGTTAGCGCCGATGGCAGATGGGTCGTATTAACTCGCAACAACAGTAATACAGACAGCGATCTCTTTCTGGTCGATGTCCTGGCAGAGGAACCTGAGCTGGTTAATATCACGCCTCACGAGGCGTCGGTAAATCACTCGGTGTTCGGATTTTCCCCCGATAGTGCAGCGTTGATTTACGCCACCGATCAGTTTGGCGAGTTCACGCAGGCCTGGTCTCTGGATCTTGAAACTGGGAAAAGAACACTGGAATACGCGGCCGACTGGGACGTGGTATCTGTTGATTTTTCTCACTCTGGTCGCTACCGGGTAGTGGCCATCAATGAAGATGCCAGAACCTCGCTGCGAGTGCTCGACAGGCAGGCTGGGGTAGAGATGCAGATGGGTATGCTTCCCAAAGGCGACATTTCGCAAGTTCGCTTTAGTCGAGATGAAGCGTCGCTTTCTCTTGGTGTTAACAGCGACACCTCCCCAACGGAACTCTTTTTTCTGCCTATTGGTGGCGAACCTATTCGGCTCACGACAGCGTTAAATGCAGCAATTGATCAAACGCACTTGGTCGCCAGCGAAGTGATTCGATTCCCCAGTTTTGATGGGCTGCAGGTGCCAGGGTTGCTATACAAACCTAAAAAAGCGAGTGCCGAACAGCCGGTACCCATGATGATCAATGTTCATGGCGGGCCAGGCGGTCAAAGCAGAAAGGGTTACCGCGCCGATATTCAGTACTTACTGAACCATGGCTACGCCGTATTCAGCATCAATAATCGCGGGTCCAGTGGTTACGGCAAGACATTTTTCCACTTAGACGACAAGCGGCACGGCGAGGACGATCTCGACGATGTGGTGGCGGCGCATGCGTATCTGGGTGATTTGGAATGGGTTGATGGCGATCGAATAGGGGTTATGGGCGGATCCTACGGTGGCTATATGGTTGCCGCAGCGCTGGCGTTCAGACCCGACGTATTTCAGGTTGGTATTAACATCTTTGGTGTGACCAACTGGTTGAGAACCCTGACCTCTATCCCCGACTGGTGGGGCTCGTTTCGCACGGCGCTCTATGATGAATTGGGAGACCCGGC
>JADHNP010000055.1 GCA_016779445.1 Luminiphilus sp.
CCATCAGGTAATCTTGCTCGATTTGCCGCCCGAGGTTGGATTGGAGAGAGCGCGCGCCAGAGGGGAGCTGGATCGTTTTGAGCGTGAACCTATGGCGTTTTATGAGCGTGTGCGATCGGGTTATCTGGAGCGCGTAAGAACTATGCCAGGTCGCTACACGGTCATCGACGCCTCTCAAGATCTGCAGGGCGTAGAAGACCAGCTGGATTGCGTGGCGCAGGGGTGGCTCGCTGAATGAAGGCGACCGATGGTGAGGTTAGCAGAACGACATTGCCTGATGCCCCTGCATGGATGGGGCCAGCTCTTCAGCATTTTGAGGAATTGGTAGCGAAAAAACGTCTGGGTCACGCTTATTTGGTGATCTCGGAAGATCCGCTGCAGGCGGCCTTGTTTACTCATTTGATTGCGTGTCGGCGGCTTTGTCAGCACGATGACGCGGCGCCTTGCGGTACATGCCTCGGGTGCAAGAGTTTCATTAATCAGACCCACGGGGATTTGCTGGAGGTAAAAGCGGAGCCCGGAAAGACCGCGATTGGCGTTGAGCAAATTCGGGCTGCTGCACGATTTCTTCAGCAGACTGCGTTATACGGTCACATTAAGATTTTGCTAATCGAAGGAGCTGAGGCTATGACCCCGGCCGCAGCGAATAGCTTGCTCAAAACCCTTGAGGAACCCTCAGGCAATAGCCTTTTGATGTTGTCTGTAGGAGAAGCTTGGCGCCTTCCCCCGACCATTAGGTCACGGTGCCAGCTAATCAACTTATCGCTGCCAAGCCATGATGAGGCTCTGTCTTGGTTGGTCAATGATCAAGACTGGGAGCACGCCCACGCCGAGGTGGCGCTGTCATTGCACAATGGGAGAGCGATTACTGCTAGGACCGAAGCGGCAGCAACGGCGGGGGAAACGCTTCCCGCGTTGCTGGAATCTTTCACGAGCGTCACGCGGGCTGGAGGTACCGCAACATCGGTACCAGCAGTGTGGGGCGATGTAGATATATCCGTACTGGTTTATCAACTGATGGCCTGGTGCGAACGTCAGGCTAGTGGAACTGACTTGCATACATTTAGAGTGCAGGCGCAACACTGGCTCCTGCTACACCGTTGTCTGACTGAGCTGTGGAGTCGCCTCAGAGCCGGTGCAGCGCCAGCAAAAGAAGTCATGACGGCTGAGATTTTCAGGCTTTGTAGAAGTACCTCTCACCCACAGTTTTCGTCAATTGCTGAACAGTTTTTAGCTGGCCTTGGCAAATACGGTGTTGCTGGTTAATGTTGCCCCATGACTAACGATCAACGAGAGGTGTTGAGCTTGACCCTGGCGGATCAAGCGGCGCTGCATAAAGCGTATATGCCGTTTTTGGCGAAGGGCGGTTTGTTCGTTGCCACACAGAAGCCATACCGACTCGGTGATGAGGTGCTGCTAATGCTCTCCCTGATGGGTGAACCAGAGAGGCTCTCCATTTCAGGCAGAGTGGTTTGGCTGACTCCACTTGGCGCTCAAGGCAATCGGGAGGGCGGCATTGGAATTGAATTCTCGGACCAGAACGCGGACACCAACGAAAAAATTGAGAATTATCTGGCCGGTCTGTTGGGTTCTGACAGAGTGACGCACACGCTTTGATAGCCGTTCAATTGGCAATGTAACACGCAGAGAAAGGCCCGTCTGAACGCTAGACCGCAAAAAAGCGGGCCCCGAGGGGCCCGTAGTCATAGACTTTTAGGAGTGGTGCATCTGCGGGCACATCAACAGACACACGTTACGGGTACTTGGGATACCCGCTGTCAGCAGGCTTCTTAAGGGGCACTGCGGACAACTTATTATGCCCTTTTCGGGAATTTTTGCCAGCGCTGGGAGCGTGTTTTTTAGATCAATCTGTCATATTACCCGCTACAACCCACTTAAATAGTGCGGTATTGCTTTATATTATTTTTGTAAGCCATTGTATTTGATATTTTAATTGATTTATATTCGGGCTCTGGCCTTGCTTCTCGTTCGCGGGCAAACCCCGGTCGCGGAAGTGCCCACGCAGGGCGCCATCCCGTTGAAACAACCAGGATTCTATGACACCATCGCGCGCCTCGTTGGGACGCGCTGTGGCGGGGCATGGTTGTCATGTGCGGAAGTGGCGAAATTGGTAGACGCGCTGGATTTAGGTTCCAGTGTCTAACGACGTGAGAGTTCGAGTCTCTCCTTCCGCACCAATCTCTGCTAAAGCCTCAATCAGCCCTTGGCTTAGAGGGCAAAAGCGCGTCACAAAAGCCACTAGCAATCTTATTATTGCTAAATTTTAAGGTAGGAGCTGCACCATGCGGGTGTCCGTAGAAACAACTTCCGGTTTAGAGCGACGCCTGACTGTTGGCGTGCCGGCAGACAGGGTGGATACGGTCGTTAACCAACGACTTCAGGAGGCTGCGCGGAATGCGCGCTTGCCAGGTTTCCGTCCTGGAAAAGTACCTATTAAGGTCATGAAACAGCGGTTTGGCGCAGGAGTGCGGCAAGAGGTGCTGGGAGAGGTGATTAGCCAGTCCTTTCAGGAGGCGGTCGTGTCTGAGAACCTTCGACCGGCCGGACAGCCGAGCATAGAAGCTAGGAAAATGGATGCGGGGCAAGATGTAGAGTACACCGCAACCTTTGAAGTTTTCCCTACGGTGGAAGTGCAGCCTATGGGAGAATTAACCATCGAAAAACCGCTAGCGACAGTGACCGACGCAGACATTGACGACATCATTGAGGTCTTTCGGAAGCAGCAGGGAGAGTGGGTTGTATCTGATCAGCCCGCCCAAAATGGCGACACGGTGATTATCGACTTCGTCGGAACCCGAGACGGCGAGGCTTTCGATGGAGGCTCAGCCGAGGGAACCTCTCTGGAATTGGGTTCTGGGCGCATGATACCCGGCTTCGAGGAAGGGTTAGTGGGTGCCACTGCCGGGGAGGAAAAAGTACTCGAGCTGACGTTCCCCGAAGATTATCAGAGTGAAGCGCTCGCAGGCGCTGATGTCCAGTTTGCGGTGACGTTGAAAGAAGTGAAAACAATGGAATTAGCGCCGGTCGACGAGGCCTTGTTCGCCAAATATGGGCTTGAAGAGGGCGACGAGCAGGATTTTCGGGTTGAAGTGAAGCAGAACATGGAGAGAGAGCTGCGCAATGCCATCGAAGCCTCTGTTAAAAATCAGGTGATGGATGGCATTGTCGCTGCTCACGACAGTATTGAACTGCCCGCCACTTTGATCAGCAGAGAAGTGAGCACGATGCGACAACAGATGTTTCAGCAGTTTGGGGGAGCGGCACCCCAGGATATGGACCTCGCTTCCGTGTTGCCAGACGAAATGTTTGCCGATCAGGCGAAACGCCGAGTTAAGTTGGGCCTGGTGGTTGCAGAGATGATCGGACATTTCGACTTGACGGCTGAGCCTGCGAAGGTGAGATCCTTCATTGAAGACATAGCATCGACCTATCAAGACCCGGAAGAAGTGATCAATTGGTATTATTCCGAAAATGAGCAACTCGCCGGCGTAGAGTCGCGAGTACTCGAGGACGCAGTGGTAGAGCGGCTTCTGGCCGATGCGGCCATCGCAGAAGTCGAATGCAGTTATCAAGATGCACTCGCCAAAGCGCGTCCAGCCGCCGAAGCTTAATCGAAGAGGCAAGGGAGACATGAATTCATCAAATAGCAAGCTGGACCCCCAGAATTTAGGGCTGGTGCCAATGGTGATCGAGCAAACCTCGAGGGGTGAGCGCTCGTTCGATATCTACTCCAGACTGCTCAAGGAGCGCGTGATCTTTATCGTTGGGGCGATAGAGGACCACATGGCGAACTTGGTGGTTGCACAGCTTCTGTTTCTCGAGTCAGAAAACCCAGATAAGGACGTGCATTTGTACATCAACAGCCCCGGCGGCTCGGTCACAGCAGGTTTGTCAATTTATGACACCATGCGATTTATCAAGCCAGATGTCAGCACCATGTGTATTGGCCAGGCAGCGTCTATGGGCGCCTTCTTGCTCAGTGGCGGTACGAAGGGTAAGCGCTACATTTTGCCCAACGCGCGCACGATGATTCATCAGCCGAGCGGCGGCGCACAAGGTCAAGCGACAGATATCGAGATTCAAGCAAAAGAGATTTTGTTTTTGAGAGAGCGATTAAATACCCTGTTGGCGGAGCATACGGGCCAATCATTGGAGGTGATAGGGCGAGACACAGAACGAGACCGCTTTATGAGCTCCGAGCAAAGTGTTGAGTACGGCTTGGTCGATGAGGTTATTACCTCCAGATAAGGGGGTGTTGGGGCGCCCAGCCGCGGCGACTTGCAATGTCGACCGAAACGTATCAAGGTTGGAAGCAGTGGAAAAAAGGCTTCACAGGAACGGTTAATGGCGGACGAAAGCACATCGGGAGATAGCGGCAAGCTGCTGTATTGTTCGTTTTGTGGCAAAAGCCAGAACGAGGTAAGGAAACTCATTGCCGGGCCATCGGTATTCATATGTGATGAGTGTGTCGACCTGTGCAACGACATCATTCGCGAAGAGATTCAGGAAGCGACAAGCGAAAGTGATGACGCTAAATTGCCTATTCCTCAAGAGATCAACGATATCTTGAACGAGTACGTGATTGGCCAGCAACAGGCGAAACGCGTTTTGGCGGTAGCGGTGTATAACCACTATAAGCGCCTGCGTAATGCCTCACCTGCTGCGCGCGACACAGAAGAGGTTGAGCTCAGCAAATCCAATATCCTATTAGTAGGGCCTACCGGGTCTGGCAAGACATTGCTTGCCGAGACATTGGCAAGATTGCTGGACGTCCCGTTCACCATTGCAGATGCGACCACGCTTACCGAGGCGGGTTATGTTGGCGAGGATGTCGAAAACATTATTCAGAAGCTCCTGCAAAAGTGTGACTACGACGTGGAACGCGCCCAAATGGGTATTGTCTATATCGACGAGATAGACAAAATTTCGCGTAAATCCGACAACCCCTCTATCACCCGCGATGTTTCAGGGGAGGGAGTGCAGCAGGCGTTACTTAAGCTCATTGAAGGTACTGTTGCCTCTGTGCCGCCTCAGGGCGGGCGCAAGCACCCCCAGCAGGAGTTTTTGCAGGTGGATACCAGTAATATTCTGTTTATCTGCGGTGGCGCGTTTGCGGGCCTGGACAAGGTTATTCGAAATCGTTCAGAAAAAGGGGGGATCGGTTTTGGCGCCGAGGTGAAAAGTAAAAGCGAGACCCGAAACTTCGGCGAAACACTGTCCGACCTGCAGCCCGAGGACCTCGTTCAGTATGGTTTAATCCCTGAGTTTGTAGGAAGGCTACCCATTATCGCGACGCTTGAAGAGCTCGACTCGCCCGCCTTGATACGCATATTAACTGAGCCAAAAAATGCCCTTACTAAGCAGTATGCAAAGATGTTTGATATGGAGGGCGTTGAAATCGACTTCCGCGAAGATGGTTTGCGTGCTGTCGCAGAGCGCGCAATGGAGCGGAAGACGGGTGCTCGGGGCCTGAGATCCATTCTCGAGGGAATCTTGCTTGAATCGATGTATAGCATCCCCTCTAGTCCTGATGTCGCCAAGATTGTGATTGACGAGTCAGTCGTCAAGGGCGATTCGGAGCCCTTACTGGTGTACGAGACTCCAGCTCCTGCTGCCGCAGGCGCCGAGGATTGACCTCGGCCCCTCGGTACCCTTACCTATCAGTCCAATGCGCCGTGCGGTTAATCCGCAGGGGTGGCAATGGGGTATCACCCACTGAAAGCGCGCTTACCCTTACGCTTTGGGGCTTTAAAATCATTAATGTGGCCCCATATCTTCGTAACGGACGGAGGATAATATGACGGATCAGGACCACCAGTTACCGCTGCTGCCATTGCGGGATGTAGTCGTTTACCCCCATATGGTGTTGCCATTGTTTGTTGGTCGAGAGCGGTCAATCGAGGCTCTAGAGCATGCCATGCTTGATAACAAGCAGGTATTGCTCGTGGCTCAGCGTAACGCAGCTGACGATCAGCCGGGCGCCGATGATCTTTATCAGGTAGGAACCGTATCGAATATCTTACAATTGCTGAAGCTCCCCGACGGCACAATCAAGGTGTTAGTTGAGGGTAGTTATCGGGCGGCGGTGCTCGCAGTTGACGAAGAAGATCAGTTCGCAGTCGCTTCTGTTCGTGAGATCGAGCCTGAGTCGCTGGGAGAAAAGGACGGCGCCTCGCTTGTGCGGGTGACCGTCGAGCAGTTCGAAAAGTACGTTGGCCTGAGCAAAAAGGTGCCGGCAGAGGTACTGACATCACTTTCTGGCATTGATGAGCCCGGTCGGCTTGCCGACACTATATCTGCGCATATGAGTGTAGATCTTGAGGAGAAGCAGCGCATATTGGAAATGATGGATATCCGTGCGCGACTGGAGCATCTGCAGTCTCTGATGGACGCAGAAATAGATCTTTTTCAAGTGGAAAAAAGAATTCGCGGGCGAGTTAAAAAACAAATGGAGAAAAGCCAGCGCGAGTACTACCTGAATGAGCAGATGAAGGCGATTCAGAAAGAGCTCGGCGAGATGGATGACGCGCCTAACGAGATTGACGATCTGCAAAACAAAATTACCGAGGCAAGAATGTCCGAGGAGGCTTTAGATAAAGCCAATGCGGAACTGGGCAAGCTCAAGATGATGTCTCCGATGTCTGCAGAGGCTTCTGTAGTGCGAGGATATCTCGATTGGATGGTCAGTATTCCGTGGTTCAAACGCAGCAAAGTGCGCCATGATTTAAAGAGGGCGCAGCAGGTGTTGGACGAGGACCATTACGGGCTGGAGGAAGTGAAGGAGCGTATCCTCGAGTATCTGGCGGTGCAAAAACGCGTCAAGAAGCTCAAGGGCCCAGTACTTTGCCTGGTGGGCCCGCCTGGCGTTGGCAAAACGTCATTAGGAGAATCCATTGCTCGATCCACCAACAGGAAATTCATTCGCATGGCATTGGGCGGTGTTAGGGATGAAGCAGAGATTCGTGGACATCGTCGAACCTACATTGGCTCCATGCCGGGAAAGTTGCTTCAGAAAATGTCCAAAGCAGGTGTTCGTAACCCGCTTTTTCTCCTTGATGAGATCGACAAGATGGGTATGGATCACCGTGGGGATCCCGCTTCTGCCATGCTGGAAGTATTAGATCCCGAGCAAAACCACGCTTTTAACGATCACTATCTAGAGGTCGACTACGATCTGTCAGATGTGATGTTTATCTGCACCTCTAATACGATGAATATTCCGGGCCCGCTGCTGGATCGGATGGAAGTGATAAGAATCCCCGGCTACACGGAAGATGAAAAGCTCAATATTGCCCAGCGCTATCTCATTCCCAAGCAGACGAAACTGAATGGTTTAAAGGTTGATGAGATTTCGCTATCAGAGGCAGCGTGCCTAGACATTATCCGCTTTTACACTCGCGAAGCGGGTGTCAGAGCGCTGGAGCGGCAAATAGCGAAGGTGTGTAGAAAAATGGTGAAAGCATTCGCTCTGAAGGAGCGCGCACCCGGGCAAGAGATCACGTCAGATATACTGCCCGACGTGCTGGGGGTAAGAAAGTTTAGCTTTGGCACTGCAGAGAAAGAAAACAAAGTAGGGCAGGTGACGGGATTGGCCTGGACCTCTGTGGGCGGCGAATTACTCACCGTAGAGGTGGCGTCCACCTTGGGAAAAGGTCGTCTGGTCAAGACCGGCTCCCTGGGCGATGTAATGCAAGAGTCCATACAGGCGGCGATGACGGTTGTCAGGGCGAAATCTCAGTCATGGGGTATTGCGGCGGCGCTGCACGATACGCGGGACGTTCATATTCATGTGCCTGAGGGCGCAACCCCAAAAGACGGGCCCAGCGCGGGAATTGCCATGTGCACCGCACTGGTGAGCACTTTTACCAATATCCCGATCCGAGCAGAGGTGGCCATGACAGGCGAGATTACGCTGCGAGGAGAAGTGCTGCCGATCGGGGGCCTGAAGGAAAAGCTTCTCGCCGCGCGCCGAGGGGGGATAGAAATCGTAATTATCCCTCATGAAAACGAACGGGATCTCCAAGAGGTGCCCGATAATATTAAGGAGAACCTCGAGATCCGACCCGTGAAATGGATCGATGAGGTACTCTCCATTGCACTCGAGTACTCCCCGGAACCACTATCAGACGAAGATTATATGAAGGAACGGGCGTCACTCTCGACGACTGAGGATCCCTCAGGAGAAACAAATGAGACAAAACGGCCCAGATCCCACTGATTTTGAGCGCCGCATGCGTTGACCCTCAACAGTCTGAGGAGTACGCTATATCGGTGCTATGGCAGGTGCCACGCAACTTAGCTGAACAGACTCAAGGGGTATAACGTGAACAAAAATGACTTGATTGATGCCATTGCCGCGGATGCGGATCTTTCTAAGGCTTCGGCCGGGCGAGCACTCGATGCCGCAATTGGCGCGATTACGGGCGCACTAGCCAAGGGCGGAAGCGTATCGCTTGTTGGCTTTGGTACATTTGCTGTGAAGGCCCGCGCTGCACGTCAGGGGCGCAATCCACGCACCGGTGAAACCATTCAGATTGCCGCTTCAAATACACCCGGCTTCAAAGCGGGTAAAGCACTAAAGGACGCTGTTAACAAGTAACCTCAACCTACTTTCGTTGCCGCCAGGAGCGGTGAACCCTAGAAGGCGCCGGAGAGCGCCTTCTTTACGTAATAAGCCTGCATATCATGATTACCAAGCCTGACATCAGTGACGGTGAGCGCTAATCAGCCACACTGGGAGAAATGAACCACCATGCTTCAATCCATGCGCCAAGGCGCTCAGGGCACTACTGCAAAGATCATTATTGGCTTGATCGTTTTGTCTTTTGCTGCATTTGGTTTGGAGACGCTCTTGCCCGGCGGAGCGGGTACCTCAGTTGCAGAAGTCAATGGCGAAGAAATCTCGCCCATCGCGCTTCAAGAAGCAGTCACGCAACAAAAGCGACAGCTAATCAGCATTCTCGGCGAATCGATCGATCCAGCGATGCTGGATGACGAAAGGCTGCAACCCCGCGCTCTTGAATCGCTGATTCAGCGAGCGCTCTTATTACAAAAAGCGTCTGAGCTCAGGCTCGTTGCATCTGACGCACAAGTGGGCAAGTCGATTACTGCTATCGATGCGTTTCAACTTAATGGCGCGTTTTCCACTGACGCTTATAAAAGTGTCCTTGCCAACGCTGGCTACACGCCGGAGCGATTCAGGCGGTTGCAGGCAGAAGATATTGTGCTGACCCAACTTGAGGCTGCGGTCAGTGAAAGTGAGTTTGTCACCCAGCGAGAGCTGTCGGCTATGGCGGACTTGGTTGCGGAAGAAAGGGACGTGCGCTACCTAGTCATTCCCGAAGGAACCCTGCTCGAGAGTGACGCACTTTCCGACAGTGCTGTGCAAGCCTACTACGACAACAACGAATCCGATTTTCTAAAGCCAGAGCAGGTGGTGGTCGATTACATTCTAATAACGCCTGATGATTTCACAGTGGAAGTCGACGAAGCCACGATTCGCCAACAGTTTGAATCGGTGCGGGACGAGTACACCGTCACCACACAATCACAAGTCTCACACATTCTTCTTATCGCCAGCGAGGAGGAATCAGAGTCAGATTTTGCACGTCGAGTGTCTGAGGTCTCCGAGAGACTGGCCTTGGCCGAAGACTTTGCCGCAATAGCGCAGGAACTGTCCGATGACATTGGTTCAGCAAGTCAGGGTGGGGCGCTGGGCTTTACTGATGGCACCGCTTTCCCCGAGGAAATGGAATCCGCGATCGCCGCTCTGCAATCGCCCGGCGAGGTCTCAGAGGCAGTAGTGACTGACGCAGGAACCCACTTTATACGATTGGAAGAGCGAATCGCTGGTGAGGCGGTGAGTTATGAAGATATAAAGGATGAGCTACGGGAGTCTATTGAATCCGCTGAGGCAGAGCGTGCTTTATTGGTCGCGGTAGAAGCGCTTCGCGACTTGGTATTTAACGCGCCGGACCTGGTCGGCCCTGCTTCTGCTATCGATGGTGCTGTCCAGCGTTCGGAAGCTTTTTCTAGAGATGCCGGCAGTGGCCTCTTTGCTGACGCCGCTTTGCGAGAGATCGCATTTACGGAAGAAGTATTTGAGGAGGGCAACAACAGTGAGGTTGTTGAGCTGTCGAACAAGCGCTTCGTCGTCCTTCGTGTCAACGAGATTAGACCAACTCAGGTGTCTCCGTTTCCCGAAGTTGAGGGGGAGATTGTGGAACGGCTGCGCAATGAGCTAGAGCTAGAGGCTTTAGCGCAGTTGCAGGCACGTGCAGAGCAGGCCTTAATGGGAGGTGCCAGCTTCGAAAGTGTAGCGACGACGCTCGATCTTGAATGGCGCGTAGAGCTTGCCACCACTCGCCTTGCGAGCCAGTTGCCGAGACCTGTGCTTGAAGCCGCATTCTCGATGGCGGCCGGCGCGACGAGCACACTGCGTGTTGTCGCTGTGCCAGGGGGCGGGCATGCCTTGATTCAGCTGGCGCGCGTTACCCCAGGGTCCATTGCAGGATTGACCGCCTCTGAAGCGGAAACTTTGATGAGTCGGCGTAGTATGGAGCAACAGAGGCTGAGTTTTGGCGAATACCTCAAATTTCAGCGTGATACCGCCGACATCATTATTCGGTGAAGTAATTCCCAGGATTTCTGAGCATGACTCGGGGCAAGCACGAAGACAGCCGGTTGCGCGCTTTGGCAGGGAGCATTCCCGATGGGCATCATCGACGCCTTCGGGGGGTCTCGGCCTTATCTATTAACGGAAGGCCCCCAGCTCCGCTCGATAAGTGGGACCCCACTTATTGCGGTGAAGTCGATATGACTATTGCCGCCGATGGGACCTGGTATCACGAAGGCTTACCTATCCGGCGTAAAGAGTTATGGCAGTTATTCGCAGGCATTCTCAGGCGAGAAGATGACGGCGCGTATTACCTTGTGACGCCGGTAGAAAAGTGCCTTGTTACCGTTGCCTTGCATCCCTTGATCATCAATGACTTTGAGGTCGAAGCGGAGGAGGGCAGAACGGTGATTCGTGCCTCCCTGAACGCGGGAGGTCAATTCCCGGTTTCACCGAGTTACCCCCTCAGGCCTGAACCGAAGGCCAATGGAGCGGCTTATATTAGCTTGACCCATGGTCTGACAGCACTGTGCTCGAGAGCGGCATGGTATCGGCTCGTAGCGCTCGCCGATGATAACCACCGTATTAGCAGTGATGGCGTCTCGTTCTCGCTAGTCTAGTTATATCTACATATTGGGGTAATTTGGGCCACCAAAACCTTCAGGCGTTACCCAGACAATATTCTGTGACGGGTCCTTGATGTCGCAGGTTTTGCAATGTACGCAGTTCTGCGCATTTATCTGAAACCGTGGCCCTTCCGGCTCCTCCACGATCTCGTAAACACCCGCGGGGCAGTATCTCTGCGCGGGCTCTGCAAATTTAGGTAAATTAATCGCCACCGGAATACTGCTGTCACGCAAAGTAAGGTGACAGGGCTGGTCTTCTTCATGGTTTGTATTGGAAAGAAAAACAGATGAAAGCCTATCGAAAGTGAGCGAGTTATCGGGCTTGGGGTAGTGAATAGGCGCGACTTTGTCTGCCTCGAGCAGGCATGCATGGTCTGGCTTGGTGTCGTGCAATGTAAACGGCAGCCGCCCCGCAAAGAGATTTTGATCAATCCACACCATAGCGGCACCCACCAGCGTGCCAAATTTGTGCATAAAACCCGAGAAGTTACGAGAGCTGCGTAACTCTTTACCCAGCCAGGAATCTTGGAGGCGTGCTGAATAATCCAGTTGTGCGGGAGCGTCGCCCTCTGATTGAAGTGCCGACATGATACTTTCTGCCGCCAACATGCCGCTCTTCATGGCAGTGTGATTACCTTTGATTTTTACGCTATTGAGCGTTCCCGCATCGCAACCGACCAAAACCCCGCCCGGGAATGCCATTTCCGGCAGGGAATTCAGCCCACCTTTTGCTAGGGCTCTCGCGCCGTAGGCGATACGCTCTCCGCCCTCAAGCACCTCTCGTGTCTTAGGATGGGTTTTCCATCGCTGGAATTCTTCAAATGGGCTCAAATAGGGGTTGCTGTAGTTCAGGTCGGCGATAAGCCCCACGTAAACTTCATGATTTTCAGCATGATAAAGAAAGGCGCCGCCACTAGAACCGGACTCCGAGAGAGGCCAACCGATCCCGTGAACAACCAAGCCCTCCTGGTGTTTTTCCGGAGATATTTTCCATACCTCCTTGATTCCAAGGCCGTAGTGTTGCGGATCTTTGTCTTTATCGAGCCCAAAATGTGCAATGAGCTGCTTGCCAAGATGACCTCTACAGCCCTCAGCAAAAATGGTACAGGCGGCGTGCAATTCCATGCTGGGCACGTAGCTGTCTTTCTGCTGTGCGTCTGCGCCAACACCCATTTCGCCCGTTGCGATACCCTTGACAGCGCCGTTGTCGTGGAAGAGCACCTCTGCAGCTGCGAAGCCGGGATAAATTTCAACGCCCAAGGCCTCAGCTTGTTCAGCCAACCAGCGACACACATTTCCCATTGAGACAATAAAATTGCCGTCATTATGGGTAGGGCGAGGAATAGCGAATCCGGGCAACTTGATCGCCGACTTGTCGCTGGTGTAGAAGTAAAAGGTATCTCCTGTTACTGGGGTGTTGAGCGGCGCACCACGCTCCTTCCAATCTGGAATTAACTCTTCCAACGCCCTGGGTTCAAGAACGGCTCCGGACAGCACGTGGGCGCCAACCTCCGAGCCTTTTTCCACCACGCATACCGTGGTTTCACGACCTTGGGCCTCACTCAACTGCATGAGCTTGATCGCTGCGCTGAGCCCTGCAGGGCCCGCGCCAACGATCACAACGTCAAACTCCATCGATTCTCTTTCCACATCTACCTCTGCTGTTTGATTGTTGCCATTAGGTTATGTCCACTATCACCTAAATTCATGGCAAATCAGGGGTGTAAGGTGCTTTCAAATTCGACGGCATGATACACTAAGCGGCGAAGGAGAACAGGCGGTGTCGAGGTCGTAGGCACTGACCTTTTCCCCTTCCTGAGAGCGTAAACGGTGTGTTCAAAACACACCTAATCTGACAATCTGCATACAGTTTCAAACTGAATCTGGAGACACCATGAAAGCATTGGTCGCGGTGAAACGCGTGGTGGACTACAACGTCAAAGTGCGAGCTAAAGCTGATGGCTCTGACGTTGACCTAAATAACGTGAAAATGGCAATTAACCCTTTCTGCGAGATTGCTGTTGAAGAGGCCGTAAAACTAAAAGAGTCAGGAACGATCTCAGAAATCGTTGCCGTATCAGTGGGTGGCAGTGGGTGTCAGGAGCAGATCCGTACGGCGCTTGCTCTGGGTGCAGACCGCGGCATTCATGTAGAAGTTGACGGTACTGTGGAACCTTTGTCTGTGGCTAAACTACTCAAGGCAGTGGTACAGCAAGAATCCCCCGATTTGGTGATAATGGGAAAGCAATCTATTGATGGCGATAACAACCAAACCGGTCAAATGCTGGGTGCGCTAACCGGGATGGGCCAGGGCACTTTTGCGTCTAAGGTTGAGGTGGGAGAGGGGTCAGTTGAAGTCGTGCGTGAAGTCGACGGCGGATTACAGACCGTTTCTCTAAAATTGCCGGCGATTATTACAACAGATTTGCGTTTGAACGAGCCACGCTACGCCTCTCTTCCCAATATTATGAAGGCAAAGAAAAAGCCGCTTGAGACATTCTCTCCCGAGCAGCTTTCAGTGGCGGTGAAGACTCACGTTACGCAATCCAGTGTTGCACCGCCGCCGGAACGCGCGGCTGGTATTAAAGTAGAAGACGTCGCACAGTTAGTTGATAAGCTGAAAAACGAAGCAAAGGTGATCTCATGAAAACGCTCGTCATTGCAGAACACGATAACGCCTCTCTTAAGGCGGCCACTTTGAACGCAGTAGCGGCCGCTCAGGTGCTTGGCGGTGATATTGATATTCTCGTTGCCGGTGGAGGTTGTAACGGCGTTGCAGAAGCAGCGGCGCAAGTTCCCGGTATTACTAAGGTCATCTGCGCCGATAATGCAGCGTATGAGCATCAGCTGGCAGAGAATGTCAGCCTGTTGGTCGCAGAGGTTGGGGCCGAATACGATAATTTATTGGCGGCCTCAACAGCGAACGGCAAGAACGTCATGCCGCGCGTAGCAGCCCTACTAGACGTGGGACAGATCTCAGACATTCTGTCGGTCGAGAGTGCAGAGTCTTTCACGCGCCCGATATACGCGGGCAACGTCATTGCCACTGTGCAGTCAACCGACGCTAAAAAGGTGATTACGGTCCGTACCACCGCATTTGACGCCGGACCTGCAGAGGGTGGGGCAGCAACGATTGAGAACTGCACCGCAGTGCACGACGCGGGTGTCTCACAATTTATTCGAGAAGAAGTGGCGGTCTCTGATCGGCCAGAGCTGACCTCCGCGTCTGTGGTGATTTCCGGCGGAAGGGGTATGCAGAACGGCGACAACTTCAGTCTGCTCGAGGGTATCGCGGACAAGCTCAACGCAGCGATTGGTGCGTCGCGTGCCGCTGTGGACGCTGGCTTTGTCCCGAATGATTATCAGGTGGGACAAACAGGAAAAATCGTCGCTCCCGATCTTTACATCGCGGTTGGAATATCAGGAGCAATCCAGCACCTGGCTGGCATGAAGGACAGTAAAGTGATTGTCGCGATCAATAAGGATGAGGATGCGCCGATTTTTCAGGTAGCAGACTATGGCCTGGTAGCAGATCTGTTCGAGGCGCTGCCCGCCCTGGAAGCGGCTATTTAGCATTTAGCCCCGGGGCCTGTCGTGCGCAGCTACGCTCAATGTGTGCTGCGCAAAACGCGACGCTTCAACCTAATCTCTGCGTAAGTGATCTGAGATGGCGATCGGATTGGGTAACCTCAGCACGACGAGGTAGGACGATACCAGCAGCGTCAGTATCGTACACGCCTGTATCACCGTGGCGGCATCCGCGCTAAGCACTCCTTTGGCCGTTCCCAGAAAAGCGAT
>JADHNP010000056.1 GCA_016779445.1 Luminiphilus sp.
GGCGCATACGATCAACCAGAATATCGAGGTGCAACTCACCCATACCGGAGATGATCGTTTGCCCAGTCTCTTCGTCTGTTTTGACGCGAAACGAGGGATCCTCTTGTGCCAGTTTACCCAACGCGACGCCCATCTTCTGCTGGTCAACCTTCGACTTAGGCTCAACCGCTACTGAAATTACAGGCTCCGGAAACTCCATTCGCTCCAGAATGATCACATTATCCGCATCGCAAAGCGTATCGCCCGTGGTTACATCCTTCAGGCCAATCGCTGCGGCGATATCGCCCGCTAAAACTTCTTTTATCTCCTCGCGGCTGTTGGCGTGCATTTGAACCATGCGGCCCACGCGCTCTTTCTTCTGCTTAACCGCGTTATAAATCCCAGTACCTGACTCCAATGTGCCTGAATACACGCGGAAAAAAGTAAGCGTGCCTACAAAAGGGTCCGTCGCGATCTTAAACGCCAGAGCCGAGAAAGGCGCCGTATCTTCTGATGGGCGCGCCACGACGGTTTCACCATCCTCGAGCGTACCTTCAATCGCTTTCACCTCGGTGGGCGATGGCAGATACTCGATTACCGCATCCAAAACTGCCTGTATACCTTTGTTCTTGAAGGCTGAGCCACCCAAAATAGGAACAATCTCGTTAGCCAGAGTGCGGATCCGAATGCCTTGCTTGATTTCTTCTTCGGTGAGTTCGCCGTCTTCGAGATACTTGGTCATCAGCTCTTCGTTGGCCTCTGCAGCCGCCTCAACCATGTATTCTCGCATTTCATCAACTTTATCAACGAGATCAGCGGGGATGTCTTCGTACTCGAAGGTCATGCCCATGTCGTCCTCACTCCAGATAATCGCCTTTTGCTTAATCAGGTCGATCACGCCCTTGAAGTCTTCTTCCGAGCCGATCGTCATTTGAATCGGCACGGCGTTGCAGCCTAATCGATCTCGCAGTTGCGCAACGACGTTTTCAAAATCAGCGCCAGCGCGGTCCATCTTGTTCACGAAAACCATGCGCGGCACTTCGTATTTATTCGCCTGTCGCCAGACCGTCTCCGTCTGCGGCTGCACGCCAGAGGACCCACATAGCACAACGACGGCACCGTCTAGGACTCGCAGGGAGCGCTCCACCTCAATAGTAAAATCTACGTGCCCGGGAGTATCGATTATGTTGACGCGGTGTTGATCGAACTGCTGCTGCATACCCTGCCAAAAACAGGTAGTCGCAGCCGAGGTGATCGTAATGCCTCGCTCCTGCTCCTGCTCCATCCAGTCCATGGTGGCCGCACCATCGTGCACCTCACCAATCTTGTGTGACAGACCGGTATAGAAAAGGACCCGCTCAGTGGTGGTGGTTTTACCGGCATCAACGTGAGCAACGATACCAATGTTGCGATAACGATTTATCGGAGTCTTACGAGCCACGACAGTGTCCTCAGATTAGGGTTGAGACTGGGTTTCAGAATCGGAAGTGCGAGAACGCCTTGTTGGCTTCGGCCATGCGGTGCACGTCTTCACGCTTCTTCACTGCGTTGCCTTTGCCCTGTGAGGCATCAACGATCTCGCCAGCCAGACGCTGACGCATGGACTTTTCACCACGGTTGCGGGCGTAATCAACTAGCCAACGCATGGATAGCGCCACACGCCTGGAGGGACGCACCTCTACAGGCACCTGGTAAGTCGCTCCGCCAACACGCCGAGACTTCACCTCAACCATGGGGGAAATATTTTCGAGTGCTTCATCAAACACTTCGATGGGGTCACGCTTGGTACGCTCCTGCACAATATCGAGGGCACCATATACAATCGATTCAGCGACCGACTTCTTGCCACTGATCATTACGTGGTTCATGAACTTGGCGAGCGTAGAGTTACCGAATTTGGGATCAGGCAACACTTCGCGTTTGGCAACAACGCGTCTTCTTGGCATGTTTTACTTCCTATCTCTTCAGGGTTTCCGATCACTGCAAACCGCGGACCGGCCTTACTGTCAACAATGTGACGTCTAGGTAGGCGCCCTATGGGCGCCCGAAACTTATTTGGGGCGCTTGGCTCCGTACTTGGACCGGCCCTGCTTACGATCTGAAACGCCAGATGTGTCGAGACTGCCGCGCACGGTGTGATAGCGCACACCTGGCAGATCTTTCACCCGACCGCCGCGGATCAGCACGACGCTGTGCTCCTGCAGGTTATGGCCCTCACCACCAATGTAAGAAGACACCTCGAACCCGTTAGTCAGCCGCACACGACAGACCTTCCGAAGCGCGGAGTTCGGCTTCTTTGGAGTGGTGGTGTAGACGCGCGTGCAAACACCACGACGCTGCGGGCAGGCCTGCAACGCAGGGACCCCGCTCTTGGTGACTTTGCGCTTGCGCGACTTGCGCACAAGCTGGTTAATGGTTGCCATTCAGCATTTGCTCCAGATAAAGTTTTCGGGGCCTAGGCCCCGAAAATGAGCGCGCATTCTATAGACCGGCCTGAAACCGGTCAAGCGCGATCGTTGGTGACTATTCCTCGGTTGACTCCGCCGCTTCGACGCGCTCCATCTCCTCGGCAAAACTCTCGGAGAACTCCTCTGCCGACATCGTCAGGGCCAACTCATCGCCCTCTGACTGCTTGCGACGCCTCTCCTCGTGATAGGCAAGGCCGGTACCCGCAGGTATCAGGCGCCCCACGATCACATTTTCTTTTAGGCCACGCAGGTAATCGCGCTTGCCCGTGACGGCGGCCTCAGTGAGTACGCGTGTCGTCTCCTGAAATGATGCAGCAGAGATAAAGCTCTCAGTTGCCAGGGACGCTTTAGTAATACCCAGCAACTCACGGCTCGCAGTTGGCGAAATGAGCTTCTCAGCCTCCAGCCGATCACATTCCTCAAGAAACGCGGTGTACTCGGCCTGTTCACCTTTAATGAAGGTCGAGTCGCCAGTAGAAGTGATCTCAACCTTTCGCAGCATTTGCCGAACAATGACTTCAATGTGCTTGTCATTGATCTTTACGCCCTGAAGTCGGTAGACCTCCTGAATCTCATTGACGATATATTCAGCCAGGGCGGGAATGCCTTTGAGACGCAGGATATCGTGGGGGCTGAGCGGCCCTTCCGAGACGATCTCGCCCTTCTCGACTGTCTCACCCTCAAATACTGACAGCTGGCGCCACTTGGGAATCAGTTCCTCATAATGATCCGAGCCATCCGGTAAGCTCGCACCATCGGTTGGCGTGATGACCAGACGGCGCTTGCCTTTGGTCTCCTTGCCAAAGCTGAAGGTCCCAGAGATCTCCGCGAGAATAGCAGGCTCTTTGGGCTTTCTTGCCTCAAAAAGATCTGCAACGCGCGGCAAACCACCCGTGATATCCCGCGTTTTAGAACCTTCCTGTGGAATCCGCGCAACAACATCACCGACTTCCACCTTCACGCCGTCTTCGAGGTTGACCATGGCACCGTGGGGCAAGAAATAGTGAGCAGGCACATTGGTACCTGCCAACATCAGTTCCTTGCCTTTTCCATCTACCAGCGTTACCGCAGGACGGGTATCTTTGCCTGCTGTAGGCCGTTCAGCCACGTCCATTACAGAGATACTAGATAGACCGGTGAACTCATCAGTCTGGCGTCTGATGGTTACGCCCTCGTCCATACCACTGAATTTCACCGTACCCGCTACCTCAGTAACGATCGGGTGTGTGTGCGGATCCCAGTTGGCGACAATATCGCCGGCCGAAACCGTGGACTCATCCTGTACTCGAATGGTGGCGCCATAGGGCACTTTATAGCGCTCTCGCTCGCGACCCACAGAATCCAGCAAGGACAATTCGCCCGATCGTGATACCGCCACGAGAGAGCCGTCTGGCCTGTCGACTACCTTGATATTATGGAGGCGAATAACGCCATCATTGTTGACCTGAATATTATCCTGCGACGCCTGACCTGATGCCGCGCCCCCAATATGGAATGTGCGCATGGTGAGCTGGGTACCCGGCTCGCCAATCGACTGAGCCGCCACCACTCCGATGGCCTCGCCCATATTGACCTGATGTCCGCGACCAAGATCACGTCCATAACAGGTTGAGCAGATTCCATAACGGGTCTGACAGGTAATAGGAGAGCGAACCACGATCTCTTCAATACCCATCTGATCTACCTGAGCCGTCAGCACCTCGTCGAGCATGGTTCCAGCACTCAACAACACTTCGCTCGTAGTTGGGTCGATCACATCTTGCGCCACGATACGGCCCAGCACTCGCTCGGACAAAGACTCAATAATGTCACCGCCATCAATCACCGATGTCGTGACCAAGCCCTGATCCGTACCACAGTCTTGCTCGGTAACCACCACATCCTGGGCAACGTCGACCAGGCGGCGGGTCAAATAACCCGAGTTTGCTGTCTTCAAAGCCGTATCGGCTAGACCTTTACGCGCGCCGTGGGTTGAGATGAAGTACTGAAGTACGTTCAATCCTTCCCGGAAGTTAGCAGTAATAGGCGTCTCGATAATCGAGCCATCCGGTTTGGCCATAAGGCCACGCATCCCCGCCAACTGCCTGATCTGGGCAGGTGAGCCTCGCGCCCCCGAGTCGGCATACATGTATACCGAATTGAAGGAATCCTGCTCTTCGCTTTTGCCATCCCGGTTTGTCACTGTCTCTTTGGACAGGCCCTCCATCATGGACTTAGAAACCTGATCATTGGTGCGCGACCAAATATCAATGACCTTGTTGTACTTCTCACCCTGAGTCACTAGACCGGCACGATACTGCTGCTCGATCTCAGCCACTTCACCTTCTGCGCGGGCAACCAAGTCGGCCTTAGCATCGGGAATCGCGAAGTCGTTAACACCGATCGAAGCACCCGAGCGAGTTGAATACTCGTATCCCGTATACATAAGTTGATCAGCAAAGATGACTGTAGACTTCAAGCCCACGGCGCGATAGCACTGGTTAATAACTCTTGAAATCGCTTTTTTAACCATGGGCTGGTTAATCATGTCGTAGGACAGACCATCAGGGACAATGTCCCATAGCAGGGCACGCCCCACTGTCGTATCAACAATGCGCGTCCGCTCGGTTGTCTCCTCGCCGAGATTCATCAACGTCTCATGAATCCGTACTTTTACACGAGCCTGTAAATCGACCTGCCCACTGCCGAAGGCTCGCTGAACTTCCTGATTATCAGCAAAAGACATCCCTTCGCCCTTGGCATTAATGCGCTCGCGGGTCATGTAATACAGACCGAGTACGACATCCTGAGAGGGCACGATAATGGGATCACCCGATGCTGGCGACAAAATATTGTTGGTCGACATCATCAGGGCGCGAGCTTCGAGCTGGGCTTCCAGCGTCAGGGGCACGTGCACCGCCATCTGGTCACCATCGAAGTCGGCGTTGTAGGCCGCACAAACAAGTGGATGCAACTGAATGGCCTTACCTTCGATGAGCACCGGCTCGAAAGCCTGAATACCCAGACGGTGCAGGGTAGGAGCACGGTTCAGCAGCACAGGATGTTCGCGGATCACCTCAGCAAGAATGTCCCACACCTCTGGTGGTTCTCGCTCGACCATCTTCTTGGCCGCCTTGATTGTGCTAGCGAGGCCACGCAGCTCGAGTTTGCCGAAGATAAAAGGCTTGAAAAGTTCGAGCGCCATTTTCTTGGGCAGACCACATTGATGCAGTTTCAGGGTGGGGCCAGTCACGATCACAGAGCGACCAGAGTAGTCCACACGTTTTCCGAGCAGATTCTGACGGAATCGCCCCTGCTTGCCCTTGATCATATCCGCGAGTGATTTCAGTGGGCGCTTATTGGAGCCCGTAATCGCTCGTCCACGGCGGCCATTGTCCAACAACGCATCGACCGATTCTTGGAGCATCCGCTTCTCATTGCGCACGATGATGTCAGGCGCATTCAAATCCAATAGCCGCTTAAGGCGATTATTTCGGTTAATCACCCGGCGATACAGATCGTTGAGGTCAGAGGTCGCGAAGCGTCCGCCATCCAGTGGGACCAAAGGACGAAGATCCGGAGGCAGCACAGGTAGTGCGTTAAGGATCATCCATTCTGGCTTGTTGCCAGACTTATCAAACGCCTCCATGAGCTTGAGTCGCTTGGAGAACTTTTTAATCTTTGTCTCGGAATTGGTCTGAGGAATCTCCTCACGAAGTTGTTCAATCTCGGCCTTGAGACTGATCTCCTTCATCAGGTCCTGAATGGCCTCTGCCCCCATTTTGGCAGTGAACTCGTCGCCGTACTCTTCCATGGCTTCGAAGTACTGCTCATCATTGAGTAGCTGGCCATGCTCCAAGCCCGTCAAACCGGGGTCCGTCACCACATAGGCTTCGAAGTACAAAATACGCTCAATATCGCGAAGCGTCATGTCGAGCAGCAAGCCAATACGCGAGGGCAGTGACTTTAGAAACCAAATGTGCGCCACCGGGCTGGCCAGCTCGATGTGCCCCATTCTCTCTCGGCGGACCTTGGACAAGGCCACTTCCACGCCGCACTTCTCGCAAATAACGCCTCGGTGCTTAAGGCGCTTGTATTTCCCGCACAGACATTCGTAGTCTTTGACCGGGCCAAAAATCTTGGCACAAAACAAACCATCGCGTTCCGGCTTAAAGGTACGATAATTAATAGTCTCTGGCTTCTTCACCTCGCCAAATGACCACGAACGGATCATCTCCGGAGAGGCAAGACCGATGCGAATCGCGTCGAAGTCTTCGTTTTTTTCCCTGCTCAGCAGGTTCAGCAAATCTCTCACGTTATCTCTCCCCTCAGAAGCCGGATGACTCGGACTCAAGATCGATATCGATCCCGAGCGAGCGGATTTCTTTGATCAGCACGTTGAAGGATTCGGGCATTCCCGGCTCCATCTGGTGATCCCCATCAACGATGTTCTTGTACATCTTAGTTCGTCCAGCCACGTCGTCCGACTTAACGGTGAGCATCTCCTGCAAGGTGTAGGCGGCGCCATAAGCTTCCAGCGCCCAGACCTCCATCTCCCCGAAGCGCTGGCCACCAAACTGGGCTTTACCGCCCAGCGGCTGCTGTGTCACCAAGCTGTAGGAACCCGTAGAGCGCGCATGCATCTTGTCGTCCACGAGGTGGTTGAGTTTCAGCATATACATGTAGCCCACTGTTACAGGACGATCAAATTGATCACCGGATCGACCATCGAATAACGTCAGCTGTCCGCTATCGGGTAGCTCCGCCATCCGCAGTAGCTCTTTGATGGATTCCTCACGAGCGCCATCGAAGACGGGCGTCGCCATTGGCACGCCCGCACGCAGGTTCTCTGCCAGCGCCAGTAATTCATCATCGCTCAGCGAGCCAATATCCGCGCTACGACGACTGTCAGTCGTGTGGCTGTAAACCTGCTTGAGGAAGCTGCGGAGCTGAGTCAACTTGACTTGCTGCTCCAGCATGTCATCGATCTTGCGACCGAGGCCCCTAGCAGCCATACCTAGGTGTGTCTCGAGAATTTGGCCTACGTTCATTCTCGATGGCACACCAAGCGGGTTGAGCACGATATCGATCGGATCACCATGCTCGTCGTAAGGCATGTCTTCGACCGGCATGATGACGGAGATCACGCCTTTGTTTCCATGACGACCAGCCATCTTGTCGCCGGGCTGGATACGTCGCTTGACCGCAAGATATACCTTGACGATCTTGAGGACGCCAGGCGCCAGATCGTCACCACTTTGCAGCTTCTCTTTCTTGATCTCGTAACGCTCTTCAAGCTGCTTGTTCTGCTCTTCCAGTAGCCGCTGCGCTGCAGACAACTGACTATTAAGATCAGCATCAGAAAACTTAAGCTTGAACCATTGTTCACGATCCAGCTCAGCCAATACCTGTTTAGTCAGCTTCGTACCTTTGCTCAGTCCACCACCAGAGGCCGTTGCTTTACCCTCAAGCAGTCCCGCTAGGCGCGCAAAGGTCGCTTCCTCGTAAATCCGGTACTCTTCTTTCAGGTCTTTTCGGTAATCGCCCAACTGTGCGGCTTCAATCTGCTTCGCGCGCGGATCCTTTTCGAGACCATCGCGCGTGAATACCTGTACATCAATAACCGTGCCCTTGTAACTTGAGCCCACACGCAATGAGGTATCTTTTACGTCAGAGGCTTTTTCACCAAAGATCGCGCGCAACAGCTTTTCTTCCGGAGTCAGCTGCGTTTCGCCCTTCGGCGTTACCTTGCCAACCAGAATATCGCCCGCATCAACCTCGGCACCAATGTAGACGATGCCGGACTCATCGAGCTTGCCCAACGCGCCCTCTCCCACATTCGGGATATCCGCGGTGATTTCCTCTGACCCGAGCTTGGTGTCTCGCGCTATACAGGTCAGTTCCTGAATATGGATCGTCGTGAAGCGATCCTCCTGCACCACACGCTCGGAAACGAGGATTGAATCCTCGAAGTTGTATCCATTCCAGGGCATGAACGCAATGCGCATGTTTTGACCTAAGGCCAGCTCACCGAGATCGACCGACGGGCCATCCGCAAGAATATCGCCACGCTCAACCACATCACCTCGCTTGACGATGGGGCGCTGGTTAATACAGGTGTTCTGGTTAGATCGCTTGTACTTGGTTAGGTTATAGATATCGACCGGGGAATCATCGATGCCAACTTCCTTAGCATTAACTCGGACAACGATGCGGCTGGCATCAACGGAATCGATTACACCACCCCGCGCTGCCACTTTACAGACACCAGAATCAGAGGCGACATAGCGCTCCATGCCCGTGCCCACCAGAGGCTTTTCTGTCTTCAACGTCGGCACTGCCTGACGCTGCATGTTTGAACCCATCAACGCACGGTTAGCGTCATCATGCTCTAGGAAAGGAATCAGCGCAGCAGCAGTAGACACCACCTGCTTGGGTGACACGTCCATATATTGCACGTCCACCGCGGCTTTGACGGTGAATTCGTTCATGTGACGCACATTGATCAAATCGTCCACAAAACGATTTTTGGCATCAAGCGTCGCCGAGGCCTGTGCGATCACATACTCCGCTTCGTTAATAGCGGACAGATACTCAATATCGTCCGTCACGACACCGTCTACAACCTTGCGATACGGAGATTCGAGAAATCCGTATTCATTGGTTCTCGCATAGGTCGCCAGGGAATTGATGAGACCAATATTCGGGCCTTCTGGCGTCTCAATGGGACACACACGACCATAATGCGTGGGGTGTACGTCCCGCACCTCAAATCCTGCCCGCTCGCGAGTCAGGCCACCCGGGCCCAATGCGGAAACGCGACGCTTGTGAGTCACTTCCGAAAGTGGATTGTTCTGATCCATGAACTGGGAGAGCTGGCTGGAACCAAAAAACTCTTTCACCGCGGCTGATACTGGCTTGGCATTGATCAGATCCTGTGGCATCAGGCCTTCGCTCTCAGCCATTGAGAGGCGCTCCTTGACCGCACGCTCCACTCTCACCAGACCTACGCGGAACTGATTTTCTGCCATTTCACCGACAGAGCGCACGCGTCGGTTGCCGAGGTGGTCAATATCATCGACCACGCCCTTACCGTTTCGAATTCCGACCAAAGCGCGCATTACGTCGACGATGTCTTCTTTATCCAAGGTCGCCGAGCCCAATTTGTCCTCTCGACCCAGACGTCTGTTGAACTTCATACGCCCTACTGCCGACAAGTCGTAACGCTCAGGGGAAAAGAACAGATTCTGGAAGAGATTCTCAGCCGATTCTTTGGTCGGCGGCTCTCCCGGACGCATCATTCGATATATTTCGACAAGCGCCTCGAGCACACTGCGTGTGGAGTCCGCCGCCAGCGTATCGGAGATGAACGGACCGCAATCATACTCATTGGTGTAGAGGGTTTCGATCGTATCGATCCCCTTCTCTCGAAGCTCGGCAAGCAGTGCAGCAGTGATCTCGGAGTTGCACTCTGCTACCACTTCGCCCGTAGCCGTATCGACGATATTTTTCGCCAACCGACGACCCTCGAGATACTCCTCGGGTACCGACAGTGACTCAATACCTGCTTTGTCTAAGTCACGGATATGGCGCGCCGTGATGCGTCGCCCGCGTTCGACAATAATCTTTTTGCCCGCCAGAATATCAAACGCGGCCATGTCTCCCTGAAGCCGCTTTGACACTAGCGTCATTGTGGCTGACCCTTCCTCACCCAGCTGGAAGGCAGTGGTCTCGTAAAAAATATCGAGAATTTCCTCTGAATCAAAACCCAGCGCGCGCAACAATACCGTCGCTGGCAATTTGCGTCGACGATCGATCCGGACGTAAACCGAATCCTTGGGGTCGAATTCGAAATCCAGCCATGATCCACGGTAGGGGATCACCCTGGCGCTATAGAGCAACTTTCCTGACGAGTGGGTTTTGCCGCGATCATGATCAAAAAAGACCCCGGGGGATCGATGAAGCTGAGAAACAATAACGCGCTCGGTACCATTGATGACGAAAGTACCGTTCTGGGTCATGAGGGGAATTTCCCCCATGTAAACGTCTTGCTCTTTAATGTCTTTGATGGACTTGGAGGATGATTCCTTGTCATAAATAATCAGACGGACCTTTACACGGAGGGCGCAGGCGTAAGTGGTACCGCGCAACACGCATTCGTCCACATCAAAAACCGGCTCACCCAGCTTGTAATCCACGTACTCCAGCGCAGCATTACCGCTATAACTGGCGATCGGGAAAACCGATTTAAAGGCGGCATGGAGACCGCTCTCTGCGCGGTCCTTCAGCGGCACGCCGTCTTGGGTGAACTTGCTGTAGGAATCCAGCTGGATGGCCAAAAGGTAAGGAATATCCATTACCTTGGGCAAGGAGCCGAAATCTTTGCGAATGCGCTTCTTTTCCGTGTACGAGTAAGTCATCAGTACTCCCCTACGGTCTGCATCACTTCACAACAACGCAAACCTTGAATATTCAAATGCCGGCTTTACAACCGGGAAAAGGCTGAGGCGCCATGCGCCCCAGCCCTGCTACGGTGCCTGTTAAGACGTAGCGCTCAATTACTTGAGCTCTACTGCGCCGCCTGCTTCCTCGATCTGCTTCTTGATATCTTCTGCTTCGTCTTTTGACGCGCCTTCCTTCACGGGCGCAGGCGCACCATCCACAACTGCCTTGGCTTCTTTAAGGCCAAGGCCGGTTACAGCGCGAACAACCTTGATCACGTTGACCTTCTTCTCGCCAGCAGAAGTGAGAATGACATCAAATTCTGTCTGCTCCTCTGCCGCAGCACCGCCAGCAGCGTCGCCACCAGCCGCAGGTGCCGCCACCGCAACAGCCGCCGCCGCAGAAACACCAAACTTCTCTTCCATCGCTTCAACCAGTGCAACGATGTCCATTACGCTCATCTCGGCAATCGCGTCGAGAATTTCGTCTTTTGAAAGTGCCATATCTTAATCTCCGTAAAAATTTGCAGGATGAGGCGTCGCCCTCTTAGGCCGCCTCTTGTTTCTGATCTCGAACCGCCGCCATCACGCGGACCAGCTTGCCGGGAACCTCGTTTGAGGTGCGTACCAGCTTCACGATGGGCGCCTTCATCACGCTCATCAGTGTTGCCAGGGCCTGCTCCCGGGTGGGTAGCTTAGCCAGCACATCAATTTGTTCAGCTCCGAGCAGTTGGCCGCTTACCGACAGTGCCTTTACCTCAAAACGATCGTTTTCAGAGGCAAAATCTTTGAACAAACGTGCTGCTGCGCCCGGATCTTCCATAGAAAATCCAAACAAGGATGGGCCGGTTAGCGTGTCAGTAACACACTCATACTCGGTTCCTTCCAATGCCCGCTTGGCCAGCGTGTTCCGCACCACCCGAAGGGTGACGCAGTTTTCGCGAGCCGTGGCACGCAGAGCAGTCATGTCATTCGATGCAACGCCGCGCGCGTCGGCAATCACAAGCGAAAGTGCACTGGCGGCTGTCTCGTTGACTTCAGCGACGATCGCTTTTTTCTCTTCGAGTCCAATAGCCACTTGGCTTACTCCTTTAGTGGTTGTTCGGGTCATCGCTACTGCAACGACCCCCCCTCGGTGATGAACTACCTCACCATCTGCGTAGGCAACCGGATTAAAACCCGTCATTAAGGCCCTTTCGCAAGTGCCACCTACGGTCTTTGACAGCCTTTGGCGTTCAGCGGGGAGTTCCCACACGTTCCTACAAAGACTTCCAAAGTGGGCAAAGCCTGCTGCGCGCCTTGCCCGACCCCAAAACAAACAGGAGCCTCTAAACCCAGGCGCAAGCCGGGGTTCGTAAACTGTGATTAAAAATCGATCGCGTTGTGATCAATCGTGACGCCGGGACCCATCGTCGTTGACAAGGTCACCTTACGCACATAGACACCCTTCGCCGATGCGGGCTTGGCTTTCTTAAGATCGGCCAATACGGCAATCAAGTTGCCTTTTATCGCATCGGGCTCAAAGTTCACTTTGCCGATTCCACCATGAATGATGCCGTTCTTATCTGTCCTAAAGCGCATCTGACCGGCCTTGGCGTTTTTAACCGCCGTTTCCACATCGGGAGTTACCGTACCCGTCTTGGGGTTGGGCATGAGACCTCGGGGGCCCAATATCTGCCCCAGGGTCCCCACGACGCGCATAGCATCTGGGGCCGCAATCACCACATCAAAATCCATCATGCCGCCTTTGATTTGCTCGGCCAACTCCTCCATACCTATGAAGTCAGCGCCCAGAGCCTTAGCCTTTTCCGCACTCTCGCCTTGCGCAAACACGGCAACGCGAACCTCGGCACCCGTGCCATGAGGAAGCGTGGTTGCCCCACGCACACCCTGGTCTGATTTTCGAGCATCAATACCAAGGTTGACCGCCACTTCCACCGTCTCGTTGAACTTTACTGTGCCAAACTCCTTGAGCAGTGCTACGGCTTCATCCAAAGGATAGCTTTGGTTGGCATCGACCTTTTCGCGGAAAGCGCGAACGCGTTTGGATAACTTCGCCATTAGTTCACCCCCTCGGTCTCAATACCGGCTGAGCGCGCGCTGCCAGCAATAGTTCTCACGGCAGCATCCATGTCTGACGCCGTGAGGTCCGGCCACTTTTGAGTAGCCACCTCTTCGAGCTGGGCGCGGGTCACCTTACCTACTTTATGAGTATTGGGCGTGCCAGAGCCGCTCTTGATGCCTGCGATCTTTTTCAATAGCACTGATGCAGGCGGCGTCTTCTTGATATAGGTAAAAGACTTGTCGCTGTATACCGTAATGACCACGGGAATGGGTAAGCCGGGCTCCATGCTCTGTGTATCAGCATTGAAGGCTTTGCAAAATTCCATGATGTTTACGCCTTTTTGGCCCAATGCAGGGCCAACCGGAGGGGACGGGTTCGCCTGCCCAGCCGGGATCTGCAGCTTGATATAGCCGTCGATCTTCTTCGCCATGTTTCTCTCTCCTGGGTTCAATCGCTGTTGTGAAGCTTGCTAACGGCAAGTCACTCGAGCTCCCCACTATCGCCGCTATGCGGCGTAATTTAAGGAGGAGGCTTAACTCCCCCCCCACCCGATCAGGCTTTCTCGACCTGACCAAACTCCAGTTCTACGGGCGTCGAGCGCCCGAAGATCAGCACCGCCACGTTCAGGCGGCTCTTTTCATAATTCACATCCTCAACGACACCGTTGAAGTCGTTGAACGGCCCATCGATCACGCGAACCATTTCACCCGGTTCAAAAACCGTCTTGGGCTTGGGTTGGTCAACCCCAGCCTCAACCCGCTGCAAAATGGTGTTAGCTTCGGCATCAGTAATGGGGGATGGCTTGTCCGCCTTTCCACCGATGAAGCCCAAGACACGAGGCGTTTCCTTAACCAGGTGCCAGGTGTCGTCATCAAGATCCATTTGCACCAAAACATAACCTGGGAAGAACTTACGCTCACTCTTGCGTTTCTGGCCGCCCTTCATCTCGATCACTTCTTCGGTCGGGACAATAATCTCACCGAAACGATCCTGCATATCCAAGCGCTCGATACGCTCCTGTATCGCCGCCGCCACCTTTTTCTCATATTGAGAGTAGGCATGCACCACGTACCACTTCAAAGCCATGTTCCTGCCCTCAACCCAGAATCAGTGAAGCGAGCCAGCCCAGCACGCTGTCGAGGCCCCACAAAATCAGGCCAGTAATAATCACAAATACAAATACAATGAGAGTCGTTTGCGTCGTTTCCTGCCGTGTTGGCCACACCACTTTACGGATCTCTGTTCGCGACCCCTTCACCAGGGTCAAAAACTCACCGCCTTTTTGCGTGAGCGATGCCACCCAGCCCGCAGCAAACGCAAGCAACAACAATGCAATCACCCGATACAGGATCGGCTGATCAGCGTAAAAACTATTGCCAAAGATGCCGCCGGCCACCAACGCCAAGACAACTAGCCATTTCAGCGAATCAAGCCTGCTCGTCGCGGCTTCACTCATGCTTTATCTCCACACAGCCGGCGCGCTCCGCGCTACCGGTATTCAAACCACCTCTTTGTTGAGGTGGCAGGCCAGGAGGGAATCGAACCCCCAACCTGCGGATTTGGAATCCGCTGCTCTGCCAATTGAGCTACTGGCCTTCCACTTCTTTTCAGCCCCACCCCGGGGCAAAAAACAATGCTTTTCCAGAGACGACGAAGCCGAACAGCCAAAAAAGGCGGTTCGGCCCATTCGTCAGGCGGCCATTAAGCCGCCCTATTACTTAGTCGAGGATCTTGGCGACGACGCCGGCTCCCACCGTTCGGCCACCCTCACGGATCGCAAAACGTAAGCCCTCTTCCATCGCAATCGGAGCAATCAACGTCGCAACAAAATTAATGTTGTCCCCAGGCATCACCATCTCAATACCCTCAGGCAGCTCCACCGCACCCGTCACATCCGTCGTACGGAAGTAAAACTGCGGACGATAACCCTTGAAAAACGGCGTATGAC